>NZ_JBKVNQ010000012.1:0-51408 GCF_046967715.1 Hominisplanchenecus sp. | reverse complement strand
TGCGTTTCCGCCGCAACAGTTGGTATGATACCACTGTTGTGCGGATCTGTCAACAGCTTTTTTCAAAATTTTTAAAGTTTTTTCTTAGAAGTCAAAACTTTCGTGTTTATTACTTTTATATCTATAATTTAAGTAATATGTTCAATCCAATCTTGTCCCTATATAAAAAAAACAAGAGCATACGGAAAACACAGTTTCCAATACACTCTTGCTGTCTGAACTTTATTTTTTCGCTATTATCTAATTATATGTAGAAATCTCTTCTGAATCTCTATTTTGTTTTAAGCATATATTTCTGTGACCACTTGCCATAAACTGTTTTTTTGCCAGATTTCTTATATGCCCGAACCTGAACATAATACCTCTTTCTTCTGGACAGTTTGCTGATCGTCTTCTTATACTTACGCTGTCCTTTAACAGTCATCACTTTTACACCGCTCTTCATAGATTTTTTCTTACAGTAACGAATCTGATAACCTGATGCATCCGATATTGTATACCACCGAAGATAGATTTTTCCCTTTCCAGCACTTGAATACCAAGAAGAAATGCTTCCCTGATCCAGTTGTCTTTTCGCAACATAATCATCCTTATATTTCTTACCACACTTCTCACATATATAGAGACGGTATCCCTTCTCAAAATAAGTAGCATCTACCCATTTGCTGCTGTAATCATGATTACAATTTGTCTGACTCAAAGAAGAAACAGAGAAAACATATTTTCCGGTGGATTTATCCCAGTCATAAACCCGATATCCATTAATCTGAAGATAATATTTTCCGGCACTCAGGACAACATTCTGCGAGTCTTTACGATATCCGACATTACTGTTCCATTCGTTATAATGTGTGTCCCAGATTTCTTTTCCATCCGCATCAAAGATTTTTATACTGTAATATTGCATATATGATGTTATATCAATTGCTACCGTCTGATCTTTCGAAACGTTGAAAATATAGTTATCAAAATCATCATTTTCCGAAATCTGACCTACATATGTCTTATTCCATGATATCTGCTTTGCAGTTCTGAAATCATTATCATCTCTATCAAACGATACGCCTGATGCTGTAAAGGAAGTATTGCATACATATCTGCCAGTAGCTTTATCCCAGTCATAAACCCGATATCCATCAACCTGAAGATAATATGTTCCCTTTTCCAGATATAAATCATACGTGTCGCTGCGATAGCCAACCGTTTCATTCCATTCATTCTGATTACTATACCAAACTTGTTCTCCATCTGAATTAAAAAGTTTTATACCATAGTATTTCATATAGGATGTCATTTCAAGTTTGACGCAGCCAACCTGCGATAATGTAAACTTATATGTATCAAAATCATCATTTACAGATATCTGCCCTACAATTTTATCTCCAATCGTAATATTATTTGCATCCGCAAACGAATTATCATCCTCTCGATTTGTCACTCCAGATGAGGTAAAGGATGTACGACAAGTATACTCTCCGGTAACTTTATCATAATCCTCTCTTCTGTACCCATTGATCTGTATATAATACGTTCCTTTTTCAAGATAAATATTATACTCATCACGGCGGTAACCAACTGTTTCATTCCATTCATTAGAATCTGTATACCAGATCTCTGTACCATCCGTCTCATAAATTCTGATACAATAATATCGCATATATGCTGTCATATTAAGAGTAATACATCCGGCACTGTCCAGCTGGAGCTGATAATTATTATAATCTTTGGTTTCTGTAATACTGCCATTCAACGTATCACCCATGTTGATCCTGCTTGCAGTAGCAAACGTATTATCGGATGTCGCACGCGGAACATCCAATGCTGATGCATGACTTGTATACGGCACTGTACTCATTGCACAAAAAGCTGCCGCAAGTACAAAAGCTTTAAAAAATCTTTTCCCTTTTCTCATGTTTTCCTCCTTTATTTGTTGTCCTTTCAGTTTATTTTTATGCCGAAATTTTCAGCACATTTATACAAAATATGATAGCATATACGCATTTCTTATTCAATTCCTTTCTGAATTTTTATAATGCTTTATCCTCAAAGATTTTAAATGTGCAAATAAACGTCATAAAAATAGTTTTGTAAAAAAAGTGTGTTCATAGAAGTGTTATATTTTATTTGAGAGCAAAAAAGACCGACTCACAGTGACGGCAACAAATTTCCATCACTATGATTCGATCTCTTTCGGTTTCACATTTTGTATTCTGGCCGAAAACGCATTTCCGCTTAAGAGACCCCTGGCAAGCCAGGAGCTTTTGGCAATGTGCAAAATGAACAATTCCCAAGAAGGCACTTTCACGTGCCCTTTGGGGAATTCGTTCATTTGCACACATAATAATACTATTCACTTGCAAACAGCATCTTAATAAAACATGCGATATTTCCATTCCTTACATCCGCCGGGGAACTATCGGTAATTCTCTATTTTTTCTTGTATTTAACCTTCTTCCCTGCACTCTTCATTGCTTTTTTCAGCTTGCCAAAATTCTTTGCCGTCATTTTCTTCGACAGTCACTTTGCAAGCTTTAATTCCTTGAATGCCTGCGGCCAATCTAACTGCATTTTGTTCTTGAAGGTGATACTCTTCAGTTTGCTGTTTTTATAGAAGCTCTTCGTTCCGATTTTGCTGATATTTGCTCCGAGTACCAGAGTCGTCAGTTTTTTATTGTTTTGGAATGCTTTTGCTGCAATTTCCGTTACTTTAAAGGTATAGCCATCTTTCGTAACGGTTGCCGGAATGGTGATCTTATTTCTTTTTTTCCTGGTTCCGGTTACTGCAACCGTTCCTTTTTTTGCATCGGATTTGGTCACTTTATAGCTGATTCCTTTTCCGTCGGTAAATACCGTTCCCTTTTTCGGTACCGTTTTGACAGTATCCGGTGCCGGATTTGGATTTGGTGTCGGCGTTGGCGTCGGATCTGGTTTTTGCTGTTCTGCTTTTTCCGTCAGAGCTTTTCTTGCCTCTTCCAGTTCTTTCTTTGCTGCGTCCAACTCTTCCGGTTGTGCATCTGCTCGATCCAGCATCTCTTTCGCCCGTTTCAGTGCTTCCTGATATTTGGCTGCACTTTCAGAAGTGTATTTTGAAAGATCGAATTTTTCAGACACCTTTATCTCTTCCGTCAGAGTTTCTTTGCATCCTGTAACTTTTTTCAGGTAAGCATTCTGTGCACTTTCCAGCTCAGCTTTTGCCGCATCCAGTTCTTCCTGACCAGCCATGACATCACCGTATACCGCTTTTGCTCTCACAGACGCATTCCATAATTCCGCCAGTTCATCTGTGTTTGCAGATGCATAAGCAAAATCAGCTTTTGTATTTTTCAAGATCGTTTTTGCTTCCTCATATGCATTTTTCAGGGCACTTCTGTCAACGCTCTGGTATACTTTCATTTCACAAATTGCATATTCACTTGCTTTTCGCTGTACACCCTTCATTCTGACATAGCGTGCGGATGTTTCTGTAAAGCTGTCTTCAGTCCATGCTTTTTCATTGCCGCTGACGGATTTTACTGTGCTCCAGTCGGCACCATCGTTTGATACCTGAATGTCGTATGCTGTCGCATAACGTCCTGCTGCCCAGTCGATCACAACCTTGGATACCTTTCTTTCTCTTCCAAGGTCAATCATCAGGAAATCATCATTTCGGTCAGAAGAGCACCATCTGGATTCGTAAGAGGTACTTACTCCGCTTGTTCCGGTTACATGTCCGTCTCCGTCGGTTGCCTTCCATGCCGGATAGAGACGCATCTCATCCCCTTTGTAGCCTTTGTTGCCAAGATCGGTATATGCTCCCCGGTTTCTCGCCACATCCACAAGCGTTGCACCAACATTTTCTGCTGCCAGTTCTTCTGTGGACAGTGCTTTGTTATATGCTTTGATATTTCCAAGGTAACCGGAGAAATTCTTTCCGATCTCATTTAACGGGAACACAAAGGTGCTGCGGTAATTGTTGTCTGCATCTGTCCAGGTACTTGCACCGAGTGCACCATTGTTCTCCGGATCGCTGGCTGCCGCATAAAGAATCTTTTTAAACACACCATCTACATACAGTTTTGTTGTCTGATACGTTCCTACGACCGTGATCCGGTGCTTTTTATTCTTTTCTACCTGATACTCAAAGGACTGATTAAAATAATCGCGGTTCAGGCTCAGGGAACCATTGATACCCGCAAGCTGCAGTCTTCCGTCATAACCGGAAAACAGAGAGGATTCTTTCGTATTCTTTTCTGTACCGTCCAGATATACATCAAAACTCATCGTATATGGATAACCAAGTGTCGTCAGTGGTGTACGGATAACTGTATTGCCATCAAATTTCAGATAGGTTTCGCCGTCTTTTTCTGCTTTTTCTCCACCGCTCACCTGTCCGTTGTAAGCATTTCCGCTGGCATCATAAATGATTTCTCCATCCGCGGATAAGTTTGCAAAATCATAGTCCAGCACTACATCTGAAACACTTTCCATATCATAGGAAATAGCAGTTCCAGGTCCCTCGCGTAATGCATCAAAGGTCTGCTCATAGTTTACAAAGCTTGTTTCTTTATTGCTGCCCCAGGTTTTCTGTGATACCATGGCTACCGCACGCAGATAACGCTCATTCAGATCGGCTTCTGTGATACCCTCGCGGTTCTCATCGCCCCAGAGTGCTGTCTTGGCTCCAAGTACCTGCGGATCACCTTTATCCGTCTTCACTCCGCCGCTGAACACAGACGGATCCCAGTTATAGAAAAGATTATTTTCCTGGATCATATCTTTGTGATAACGTCCAGGTGTATTATAAAGATATGTCTGCGGTACATTGATAAGACGGAAGCCTTCTGCCAGTCTTGCACTCGGACTGTCCTCTGTAGCAGACCACATATTCAGGATAATATTATTATTTACCTTTGTATTTCCCTTTAAGACTTCCATCGCTCCCCACATTTCCACTTCGACATCATACTTATCATGCAGATAGCTGTACATCTCATTCATGTAACGGCGGAAAGCTTCTTTATTTGCATCGGTTCTGTCCCAGTATTCATCAACACCTGCGTTGACATTTTTTGCATCAAAAACCGCATCAATTCCGTCAATTCCTCCGAGATATTCATCAAACAGTGCTTTCATAAAGATTCTTGCATTGATCGCATTCTGTCTGATCTGTGCATTGCTGCTCTGATCGTCCAGTGCCAGGAGTTCCCAGTTTCCAGGGTTGTGAATGTAGAAAGAAGCTCCCTGTTTTACATTTCCGTCTGCGTTCAGATAATCTGCCGCCTTCAGATAGCCGTATTTTACAAGTGATTTGATTACTTCTTCCTGATGGTCATGAACATATTTGGTGTAAGCTGCGGAATGTCCCGGTGTATCTAACTCCGCTACAACCTGAATACCGCATGCCTTTGCTTCTTCGTTCATCTTGCGGAATTCTTCTTTTGTATAGTAAAGCTCACCGCTTTTACCGGTATGTACATTATAATAGTAGTCATAGCGATCCTCACTGTCTCCTGTTTTTACAAATTTGGACTTTTGTGTTGCAAGAGACGGAAAAAGTTCTGATTCCAGTCTGTGAGAAGCTTCGGTATCTGCCCAATCCTCATATTTTGCAGAATACGCCGGATCTGACCACTGATTATCATTGATATGAAGCTGCATCTCATTCAGTTTGTACCATTTCATGATTTTTGTATAATCATTCAGGAATGATATTCTTGTAGGGATACGGGCAATGTCAAACATCACGCCTCGCATCTCATATGCCGGATAATCACGAATCACACCTTTTGGCACATTTGCATGTTCACTGTCCTGATAAAGGATCTGTTCTACGGTCACAGTACCGTAAAGAAGGCCTGTTTTGGTGGAAGAATAAATTTTCAGTCCAGCATCGTCATTAACCATCAGATAACCTTCTTTTCCGACATCATAGACATCTTCTGTCTGTGATTCCAGATAAATATCGTTTGTGCCGGTGCTTGTTCCTTTTACAATCTCCAGATCCAGACCACAGATATCGTGGATATCACTCTGCATTTCTTTTGCCGCTTCTTCCGCATCAACCCCAGCCGCATCATTTACCACGATCCTGGACTGCTCTGTCAGTTTAAAATTGCCTTCGTAGCCATACCATTCCTGAATGGTCGGCAGGACTTTTGGCATTGGATTTGGATTGCTCACTTTTTTGAACAGTTCCGGATACTTGTCCGTGTTGCCTTTGACAGTTACCGTCACATTTTTCTTTGCTGTATCCTGCGGGTCATTTTTATTGGTCGCTTTTAAAATAACATTAAAAGAGCGGTCACCAATTCTCATTGCAGATGCTTTTCCATCTTCCGTGAGCAACTGATCCAGCTCACTTCCATATATGGAAATATCATACTGTTCAGAAGTATTTGGAATCACCAGTTCTTCCTCATTTGCTCCCACAGTCAAGCCGGACAGGTTCTTCAATACAGAAGTTGCCGTCTCAATCATTCCGGACTGTGTTCCCATGATCTCGATCTCACGCACGGAAATACATTTCCAGCCATTGATATTTCCTTTTTTAAAATAGAAACGTACATATCGTTTTAATTCTGCCTTACTCAGATCCGAGGCATTGATCACATCCGGATCGTTTCTCTGTACATTTGCACTGTCACGCGACAGTTCATAAACCGTTTCCCAGTTGGCATCTGCTCCGTTGGAATCACTGGTCTGGATCTGATATTCTGTACTCCATGCCTTCAAATTAAAATAAATATTGATCGATTCAACGTTTGTTGTCGCTGCGGAAAGATCGATCACCAGCCACTGTGGATTGTCACGGTTTGTGCCCATATCACCGGAAGACCATCTTCCGGAGTCTGATGTTTTATCGCCGTCAACGGCTTTGTCTGCACTCCATGTTGCTGATTCATTTGCAGAAGAGGTAACTTCTTTATTGAGTGCTACGTTTGCTGCAGCTGCCTGCACTTTTAAAAGACCGGCTCCCATTCCGGCAAGATTCGGTGTAAACAGACTTTCACACAACAGAAATGCTGCCAGAGCACCTGCTGCTATAGATTTTTTCTTTTTCATTCTGTCTCCTTTCTTATTTCCTCTCTGTTTTTTATAACGATACCGTATTATTATATCTGATTTTGTCTATTTTGTACATGGTTTTCGCTGGTTTTCTAAAAAACAGAAACAAAATGCTTGTTCCCCATTTCCACACTCGACGTTTTTTTGCAAACACAAAGACTCCCATTCCATCCAGGGAACAGGAGCCTGCATCTCTTTTCATTTCTATTCTTCTTCCAGATCTTCCACGTAGCTTTCAATCAGCAACGATATCAGATCTTTGCACTTAATACACTGCTTTCCGACACCAAGCCTTGCTTTCACATCATCAAATGTTCGACCTCCCTGCTGTACCGCCTGTTCGATCTGTCCGGCCGTCGTGCCGGTACATTCACATACTACATAATTACGGTTCATTCTGCTCTGTTTTCTCCCCTTTCACTTCCACTGGTTTTGCAAATTCTTCTGTCATCTCACTTTTCATTTCTCTGCCATTGTCTGCTTCCAGTTCAAACCAGAATTCTACGCCATTGTCATAATTTTTCACGCCAAATTTTTGATGCATGGAGTCCATGATCGCCTTGACAATAGAAAGACCGATTCCGCTTCCGCCGTATTCTCGCGTCCTTGCCTTGTCAACCTTGTAAAATTTGATCCAGATTTTATCGATATCTGCCTCCGGAATCGGTACACCGGTATTAAACACACTGGTGTGCACTTTTCCGTTTTCTTTTTTCATTTTGATCTCGATCACTTTATCAAAATCCACATGATTGATTGCATTGGATACAAAATTTGTCACAACTTCTTCGGTCTTAAATTCATCTGCCCATACATAATGGCTTTCCGTCTCTTCAAACAGAATTTTAGCACCTTTCTGATCAGCCAGAAGTTCCGCTGAATGTACAACCGTCCGAACCAGTTTTGTCAGATCAAAACGTTCAAATACAATGGCATCTTTTCCGGATTCCAGATGATTGAGTGTCAGCAGTTTTTTAACCATATTGTTCATCTTCGCCGCCTCATCCATAATGACCTCACAATAGAAATCACGGCTTTCTGCATCGTCATTGATACATTCTTTCAGTCCTTCTGCATATCCCTGGATCAGTGCGATCGGCGTTTTCAGCTCATGCGAGACATTGGAAAGAAATTCTTTTCGCATCTCGTCGATCTGGATCTTTTCTTCGATATCATTCTGCAGCTGATTATTCGCTGTTTTCAGCTCCGAAATCGTCCTTTCCAGCGTCTCTGACATCTGGTTGAAATGCTCGCCCAGCTGACCGATCTCATTCTGACCGCCGCTGGTATATTTCGCATCAAAATCCAGGTCTGCCATGCGTTTGGAAAGCTCCGTCAGCTCTTGAAGCGGCGTCGTGATCTTGCGTGACATCCAGGAGATCAGGATCATGCTGACTGCAAGGCCGATCACAATAAAATAGCCAAGGAATTCATTGGAAGTCCGCACACTGTCACGGATGCTCTCCATCGGGATCCGCATCATAAAATAATAGCCGGTGTTAAAGGCTCCCCAGATTTCCAGATAATCCACTTTGTCTTTAAAATCCTGGGTTTTCTGAATAACATAATTATCATTTTCTTTAAGTACTTCCGTCTCAGACTTGTCAATCCCCATCAGATAGCCCCAGAGCCGTCCCTGAAGTTCCTGTTTCTGATAATTTTCGGTTCCATAAAGAAGCGGCACAAACTCATCCGTCAGAATGATCGCACTCAAATTATAGCGTGTACAGTATTCGGAAAGGGTGTTTTCGAAATCATCCATCAGGTAATCATCTACATCTTCTACTTTATTCATATTATCATAAATATGCTGAAGTGCCGCTTCCTTTTTTGCCACATAATAACGCTCCAGCAAAAAATTATTGGTACACCAGTTTGCCAGAAACACAAATCCAATCAGGCCGATAAAAAGTACTGCGATCTGCGTTTTCAGCGATTTTCTCATGGTTCATCCACCTCAAATTTATATCCCATACCCCAGATGGTCTTGATATAGTCTGCATTTTTTCCAAGTTTGCTTCTCAGCTTTTTCACATGCGTATCGATGGTTCTCGCATCACCAAAATAGTCATAATTCCACACACTATTCAGAATCTTTTCTCTGGAAAGTGCGATGCCCTGATTTTCCATAAAATAGCTCAGAAGTTCAAATTCTTTGTAACTCAACTCCACATTCTTTCCGTCTACCAGAACCTGATGTGCTGCTTTGTTTACCTCGATCACGCCGGCTTTTAAGATTTCTTCTGCTGCCAGTGTGTTGGTTCTTCGAAGAATTGCCTCTACTCTTGCAACCAGAATCTTCGGGCTGAACGGTTTGGATATGTACTCATCGACACCCAGTTCGAATCCCAGCAGCTCATCTCTCTCATCTGATCTTGCTGTCAGCATAATGATCGGCACTTTTGAATACTGCCGGATCTCACGGCATACCTGCCATCCATCCATTTTCGGCATCATAACATCCAGAATCACCAGTGCAATATCTTTTTTCGAAAAGAAAACATCGATCGCATCTGCCCCATTTTCTGCCTCCAGGACTTCAAAGTTTCGCTTTACCAGGAAGTCTTTGACCAGTTTTCTCATCCTGCTTTCATCATCTACTACTAAAATCTTCAATTTGTCCATTGTTTTCTCCCACCTGTCACTTTTTCTTTCATCGTAGCAGAGAATTATGTCCGTTTTGTGAATATCCATCTCAAAACCAGAAGAACTTCCACTGAATGCGACTGCATCTGCATACAGAAAATGCAGACAGAATTATCTGCCTGCATTTTCTGCTTTCCTATTTTTAAGATGCCAGGGTCAAAAGCCTGAAACCACGATGTGCTTGCACAAAAGTGGTTTTATGGCTTAATGACCCGCCCCGATATGAGCATAAAAGTGGAGCGTAAGCTTCACGATATGCGAATATTGGGTAGAATTGTGGAAGTACGAAGTACGGAACAATTCGTATGGCATCTTTTGACCCCAACATCTTTTTAATATGGTATTATAATGTCTTTCCTTTTAATTACTACTTTCTTTCCTGCACTCTTAAGTGCTTTCTTGATCTTATTCAGATTCTTCTTACTGATCTTATAAGGAACCGTTACTTTTGCATTTGCTTTGATTCCCT
The DNA here is from genome assembly GCF_046967715.1 of Hominisplanchenecus sp. Lineage (NCBI taxonomy): Bacteria > Bacillati > Bacillota > Clostridia > Lachnospirales > Lachnospiraceae > Hominisplanchenecus > Hominisplanchenecus sp. The sequence continues at coordinate 41,249 of NZ_JBKVNQ010000012.1, read as the reverse complement.
TGAATGCATTTTTTCCTGCTTTCACTGCCTTATTGCCTTTGAAGGTAATATTTTTCAGTTTTGCATCTTTGTAGAATGCTTTCGCATCAATCTTGGTAACATTTGCACCGATCACAACCTTGGTCAGTCTTGCTTTCTTCTGGAATGCTTTCGCAGCAATCTGTGTTACTTTGAACGTATATCCATTTTTGGTTACCGTTGCCGGAATGGTTACTTTCTTGACATTTTTCTTTGCAGCTGTCAGACCCGTTACCTTTACTGTACCATTCTTTGCATCCGATTTCGTCACTTTGTATACAAGTCCGCTCTTCTGATCGGTAATCTTGCTTCCCTTGGCCGGTACTTTTGCTGTATCATCTTTACCCGGTGTAGGATTTGGGGTAGGTGTCGGATTCGGATTCGGTGTCGGGGTCGGATCTGGCGTTGGAGTTGTCTTCTTAACCAGAGCATCGGCTGCCTGTTTCAGAGTATTAACTGCCGCATCGACTTCGGCCTGTGTTGCGTAAGTATCTTCCAGTACCGCTTTTGCTGCTGTCAGAGCCTGTTCAAAGCTTTTTACGCTGTCATCGGTGTAATCTGCTTTGTTTACTTTTTCTGCCTCAGCAACTGCTGCTGTCAGTTTTGTCTTGTCTGATTTTGCCGGTTCTTCCGTGCTCAGTGCTGCTTTTGCTTTTTTCAGGTTCTCCAGTGCTCTGGCAAAATCTGCTCCTGTTGCACTTTCTTTTTTCAGCAGTTCTTCTGCTTCTTTTACCTGTTTCTGATAGTTTGCAATGCTTCCTTCGCTGTATCCTGTGGTATCAAAGTTCTGATATCCGGTAAGGACTCTTGTCAGCTTGTCTTTTGTTGTTTCCAGCTGTGCTGCAACATTGGTCAGGTTTGTGTATGCCTGGGAATATGCTGCTGCAGTGCTGTCTGCGTTATCCAGTACCTTTTTTGCATTTGCCAGGGCATCTGCAAAGAATGTCCAGGTTTTGCCGGTGTAGTCTTCACTCTTGTAGTTTACATAAGTATTATATGCTTTCTGTACATCTGCTTTTCCATAAGCAGCATACAGATTCAGTTCTGCGATAGTTCCGTGTTTTCCGGTATTATCACTTCCTGCATCTTTAATGACGAGTTTCACTTTCTTTGCTTCGATCGGATCAAAGTCTGCAAATTTTTCAGATGCATCATTTGCCCAGGTACCGTCTGTTACAACGGTTGTCTCGGTTCCGTCTGCTTTTGTAACAACGATATCATATTTGAAGATACGGCCGTTTGCACTGTTCTGTCTTGGCAGACAGGAAAGTCTGCTGATCGTCTGAACTTCCGGCAGTGTTACTTCAAAGTAATGATTGTGTGTACCGGAAATGACATCCGGTGTACGCCAGTTTGTATGCCAGAATGTAGTGTCATCTCCGTCGATTGCATTCTGTGCCGATCCTTCGGAACTCTCCTGGCTGCAGGCAGATACTGTCCAGCCCGCTCTGGAAAGAGCATTTCCGCTTTCGGATACGGTGGTCGGATCTGCACTTACCGTCAGTTCGTCTACCAGACCTTTGAAACTATTGGTCTTGCTTCCGATGTACTCAACCGGAAGTACCAGTGTGGCAACTTTCGAACCGGTTGTCTTTGTCTCGTTGTCCAGAGCTGCGGATGATACATATTTATTATTTACATAAAGCTCTGCTTTGTCTTTGTAACCATTGATAGTCAGGTATACCCATTCATCTTTTGGCAGTTCATAGTTAAAGGAATAATCATATCCTTCTCTTGAGAATCCGACTTTTCCGGTATTCTTCTGGACTGCTTTGATCGCATAGGTGTTGAATTTTGTGTTGGTCTCGCAGAGAACCTGCTCACTGTTGTCGCTGGCTGCATCTCTCTTGACCCACATAGAAATGCTGCTTCCTGCTGTCTTTCCGCTTGTCGGTCCGACCATGTCAACCGGAGTCTCTACGTAGCTCTCGCCGCCGTTCAGTTTCAGTGCATTTCCGCTCTTGCCTGCTACTTCTTCTACGTTCTTCTCGCTTACAGAATCATTGTTGTTTCCGGATTCATCGTAAACTTTTTCATCATCGAAGGAGTAATCGATCACATCATTTCCTACAGAATCTGCTTCGTAGTATGGATTTGTGTTCGGTGCAGTATCCACTTTTTCTGCAACGGCACGCATCTCACTGTAAGTCCTGTCGGTTCCTTCGCCCCACATCTTCTCACTTAAGGACGGCAGCGGCTGGAAGAAACGGTCAAAGTCATCGTATTCTGTGATACCGTTTCCGCGTGTACCGATCTGGTCATTCCAGATTGCATAAGTACCGCCGAGTACCTGTTTGTCTCCGGCTCTTAAAACAGTACCGCTGAAATTATTCGGTACCCAGTTGTTGTAAAGGTTCTGGGAATTCAGGTAGTCTGAATAATATCCTGCAGAAGGTACAATGTAAAGGCTTCCTTCCAGAGTATTGATCAGGTCATATCCCAGGTCATACATATTCTTCGGATTTGCATATCCGGTGTTCCAGATGTTCAGCTGTACATCTTTGGATGCAACCGGAGTTTTACCGTTTTTGTTGGAAAGGCTTCCCCACATACGGACGTCACGTCCTGTTCCCTGAATGTACTTGATCATGGAATCAGAGAAGCTTCTGAAATATTCATTTCCGCCGTTTCCGTGGAATTCATCGGTTCCGATATGTACCGTGGTGTCTTTGTCAAATACCGGATCATCACCTCCGAAGTACTGTGCCCATACGGATTTGGCTGCATCCAGTGCACCATCTTTTCGGATGTCCAGTTCTTCGATCAGGTATCTGTGGTTTCCGCCTGCCTCTTTGGTCATAAGGTTCGGGAACGCTCTTGTAATCGCCAGGGCATGTGCCGGCATATCAAATTCCGGAATGATGTTGACACCCATGGTTCTGCTGTCTTTAATGAAAGAACGGAACTCCTCTTTTGTATAGTATGTATCTTCTGATGTCAGATTTGGAATTTCAGATTCCAGACGGAAACCTGCATATGCATTCTCTACCGCTTCATCAATCGTAGCGTAATCTTCCAGGAAGATCAGGTTGTCGGACAGGTGCAGATGGAAGTTGTTCATCTTGTACCATGCCATGTTCTTTGCAAATTCCTTTACGGTATTGAAATCAAAAGCTTTTCTTCCGACATCGAGCATAAACCCACGCACTTCGTACTTCGGATAATCTCTTGTGATACCTTTCGGAATCGTTGTTTTGTTCTGTTTTAAAATCTGCAGTGCACTGATCACGCCCCAGTATGCACCGGTTGCTTTTTCTGCTTCGATCTTTACGCTGTCACCGATCGTCATGATATAACCTTCTTCGTCAAGACCCTGGTCTGTGCTGTTCAGTGTCAGATAAAAATCACCTTTTTTGGCATCGGATTCGCTGCCTTTTACGGTCTGGATATCGTTTCCTGTGATATCTTTGTAATCTTCTGCAAACTGTTTTGCCGTTGCTTCCAGTCCGTCTGCATAAACAATCTTACTGCTGCTCTGGATCACAAAATCACCGGTTTCACCATGCCATTCCTGCAGTGCCGGGATGACATCCGGTTTTTCATTGGCTCCTTCTGCATCTGTATAACGTCCCGGAACCGTAATGGTAAACTCTGCGGACTGTGCTTTGTCTGTGCCGTCTGCATTGCTGATCTGGTAAAATCCTTTTACGGTCTTGGTCTGCAGCGGTTTGTAAACGGTGCCGTCACTTCCGATGATCTGCTCATAATCTGCATCAAACTCTACCGTATATCCTTCCGGAACGGTCGGCATCGGAATCTTTGTCGTATCTGCTGTAACGGTCGGAGCAGTCATAGAATCCGCAATCTTTGCAGCCTGTGTTCTGGTATCTGGAATATCACCTTCGTATACCTGCAGTTCCCATACAGAAATTGCATTCCAGGTAACTCCTGCATTGGTCGGTTCAATCTTTGTAACATTTAACCGCAGGAATTTTCCGGTAACTGCAGTATCCAGTGTAATCTTGTCCGTTGTCGTTGCCGGTGCCTGTGTTGCAGTGTATACATCTCTCCATGTCTGACCATCATCAGATACCTGCAGTGTATAATTAACTGCATTGTTTCGCTGCCAGTTGATAACAAAACTCTTCATGGTTTTGCTCTCAGCCCAGGCAAGCTGTGCCCATGAAGTATTACTCTGATCATGTGACCATCTGGTGTTCATATTACCGTCATTGATCTTTGCGATTTCGTTTCCGCCTTCTGAGTTGGATGCTGTTGCCGTTGCACTCAATGCCAGGTTGGTATTCTCTGCTGCATTTGCTGCAAGCGGCGGGAGCTGTACAGAAGCAAGGATCATGCTCGCTGCCATGGCCATAGCACCGATCTGTTTCATTTTTTTCTTAAACATAAACTTCCTCCTCTTCGTTATGTTGTTAAATGTTGCTAAAAACATATTTAATTTTAACATGATTTTTTAAAAAAGTCCACACATCTTATCTAAAACGCATACAAAATGCAGCACAGTTAAAAAAGATAACAAAAAAAGCCCGATAAAATCGGGCTTTTCAGGATGGACCTGAGGGGAATCGAACCCCTGTCCGAAAGCCTATTCATCAAGGCATCTCCCATCACAGTCATTATTTTAACGTTCCCTCAACGGTGCACCTAATGACAGGTTCACAGCCTCAGTAGCTTCATAAGTTCTTCTGCCGCCGCAAAGCTTTGGCCACAGAGTGCCTCACAGGATTTGATGCCGGTTGGGGAAGCTGTGAGCAACCTCCTGCCGACAAGCAGCCCTTAGGCTGCTAACGCGTAATTATCTTCTGCGTTTATATTTAGTTTCCGGTTTACTGTACGGTCCCGGCCCGCAGATGGCTTCCCTGACTGCAAAACCCCCGTCGAAACCAGTACAAGCCCTGGTTTGTTTGAAGATAATCTTACAGTGCAGTTTATTTTACACCTGAAATTCATTTTTGTAAAGTGTCTTTTTAAAATTTTCACTTTTTATTTCTCTTTGCATCTTTTTATCTCTGTGCGTTTCCATCTTTACAGATTACGCACCTTAAATTCACGCTCTGCTTCTCTTCGCATATCTTTCTTTGCAATATCCTGTCGTTTGTCGTACAGTTTTTTACCTTTTGCAAGACCGATAGAGACTTTTACCAGACTGCCTTTAAAATATACTTTCAGGGGAACCAGTGTGTATCCTTTTTCTGCGATCTTTCCTTCGATCTTATTGATCTCATAGCGATGCATCAGCAGTTTTTTTACACGCATCGGATCTTTATTAAAAATATTTCCCTTTTCATATGGGCTGATGTGCATACCATAAATAAACACTTCGCCGTTTTCAATACGGACAAAGGATTCTTTTACGCTGCATTTTCCCATTCGCAGGGATTTAACCTCTGTTCCGTGAAGAGAAATCCCTGCCTCATACGTGTCTTCGATAAAATAATCATGATATGCTTTTTTGTTGTTTGCAATCAGTTTTATGGATTCTGCTCCCATATCTTTCCTCCCGTCTCTGACTTATCCCCAAATAGCTGCAGGCACAAAATCAATTGTTGCATTTTCTTTATCAGCATCAAGCACACGTACACGGATGCTCTGACCGAGTTTGTAAACCTTTCCAAGATCTGAGCCAACCATCTCATGGGTATTTTCATTATAATAATACCTGTCATCGTAAAGATTTGCAACATGTATCAGTCCCTCGATGGTATTTGGAAGTTCTACATACATGCCCCAGGATGTAATACTTGAGATTACGCCTTCATATTCTTCACCGATATGCTGCTGCATGTATTCTGCTTTTTTCATTTTATCGGTATCACGCTCTGCCTCATCTGCCCTTCGCTCCGTCTTACTGGAATGTTCTGCCACTTCCGGCAGGATCTCCTGATAATGTGCGATCCGCTCTGCATTTAATCTGCCACGCAGATTTTCCTTGATGATCCGGTGAATCTGCAGATCCGGATACCGACGGATCGGAGAAGTGAAATGCGTGTAATACTTCGCTGCCAGTCCAAAATGTCCGGTACATTCTGTCGAATACCTCGCCTGTTTCATGGAACGCAGGGTCAAACGACTGATCAGTGCCTCTTCCGGTGAATCTGCAACTCTGGAGAGGAGTTTCTGCAGTTCTTTTGGATGGACTTCGTCTTGGACACCTTTCAGTCCATATCCGAAATTGCGGATAAATTCTGCAAGTGCCTGGATTTTTTCCGGATCCGGTGTATCGTGGACACGGTATAAAAACGGAATTTCCTGCCAGAAATATTCGGATGCTACTGTCTCATTTGCAAGCAGCATAAAATCTTCGATAATCTTTGTCGCTGTATTTGCCTCGTATGGTCTGATATCAACCGGTTTTCCTTTTTTATCCAGGATAATCTTTGCTTCCGGAAAATCAAAGTCGATTGAACCGCGTGCACGGCGGTTTTTGCGAAGCAGTTCTGACAGTTCTCTCATCTTTTCAAACATCGGGACAAATTCCTGATATTTTTCGATTTCTTCTGCGTCCTGATCCTCCAGAATCTTCTTCACGCTGGTGTAGGTCATTCGCTGATCCACACAGATCACCGTCTCCGCAATCTGGCTGCCGATCACTTTGCCCTTCTCATCGATGTCCATCAGGCAGCTCAGTGCCAGCCGGTCGCATCCTGCATTTAAAGAACAGATGCCATTTGAGAGCCTTCTCGGAAGCATCGGGATCACCCGATCCACAAGATACACACTTGTTCCGCGTTTCTTTGCCTCCCAGTCCAGTGCACTGTTCTCCTGCACATAATTTGTGACATCTGCGATATGCACGCCCAGATGCCAGATATTTCCATCCTTTTCCAGTGATACAGCATCATCCAGATCCTTGGCATCTTCACCATCGATCGTGACCATCGGTACCTTTCTAAGATCCAGTCTGCCCTGCATATCTGCCTCACTGACCTCATCTTTCACTCGTTCTGCCTGATTGAGCACCTTTTCCGGAAATTCAAACGGAAGATCTTTTGCATAAACAATGGAAAGTACATCCGTCCCCGGATCACTGATATGGCCGATGATCTTTGTGATCCTGCCCTCCGGCTTTTTCTTGTTGCTGCCGTAAGAAGTAATCTCTGCGATCACCTTATGGCCGTTTACCGCACCTTTGGCACACTCCTGCGGGATAAAAATATCTTGAAGGATTTTCTGGTTGTCCGGAATCACAAAGCCAAAATGTTTGCTCTGTTCATAGATGCCAACCACTTCCTTGACCGTATGGGAGATGACCTGTGTGATGCGTCCTTCCTGACGTCTCCCGGTCGTCCCGGAGATCAGAGTCGCCTGAACCACATCTCCGTAAAAAGCATTGCCGATGTTTTCTTCTGAAACATAAATATCATCGTCTCTGCCTTCCACTTCAATAAAGCCAAAGCCTTTCGGATGCGTCACAAAGGTTCCGGTAACCGTCTTTTCTTTTGCAATTTTATACTTGCCTCTTTTGGAGATTTCAATCTTGCCCTCTGCCAGAAGTTCATTCAGGACCAGCTCCAGATCCGGCCGTTCTTCTTTTGACACCTGGAGGATGATAGCAAGCTCCTTGATCTTCATCGGTACATATATTTTATCGTTCATCAGGTCTAAAAGAACCTTTTTTCTTTTTTCTAACTGTTTGCTGTCCATGTTACCCTCCTTATTCATCATGCGGGGAATCGGTGTGCTGTTTTTTCTGACCGGTAACGCTAAAAAACACCCTTGCAGTTACCAACCACAAGAGTGTTTTAACGTGTCATGCGTTCAAAAGAACCTGCCTGTGACAATTCTGCAGGTTTCTTAGAAATTCAGATTCAGAACTATGGAAATTACGATAAATGCGATTGCAAGAAACTTTGTGGATTTCACAAGTGCTCCTTCCATAGAACGGCCTTTGTTCTTTCCCCAGTAAGTATCTGCTGCACCTGCAATAGCTCCCAGCCCTGCGGACTTTCCTTCCTGCATCAATACGATAACGGTCAGTGCGATACAATCCAAAATAAAGAGTATATTGATAACTGTTCTCAAGATTTCCACATTAACACCTCCTATACCAAACAAAAACAGTTTAGCATAGTTTGTATTTCTTTGTCAACTTAAATATGCTCTTCAATACGCAATAATTGGTTATATTTTGCAATTCTTTCGCTGCGGCACGGAGCTCCTGTTTTGATCTGTCCGGCTCCTGTGGCAACTGCGATATCCGCAATCATCGTATCCTCTGTTTCACCGGAACGATGCGAGATGATCGCAGCGTACCCGCTCCGTTTTGCAAGTTCGATTGCTTCAAACGCTTCCGTCAGTGTTCCTATCTGATTTACTTTGACCAGGATCGCATTGGCAGCCCCGAGTTTTATACCTTTTCGCAGACGTCTGGGATTTGTCACAAACAGATCATCACCCACCAGCTGTACTTTCTGCCCCAGTTCTTCCGTCAGGTGTTTCCATCCGATCCAGTCATCTTCAAACAGTCCGTCCTCGATGGAAAAAATCGGATATTTTTCAGTCAGTCTCTTATAATATGCGATCATCTCTTCTGTGGTGCGTTCTTTTCCTTCTCCTTCAAACCGGTAAATTCCCTGTCTTTCATCGTAAAGTTCACTAGCCGCCGCATCCAGTGCGATCATAATATCTTTTTTCATCTGATAACCGCTCTTCTCGACCGCTTCCACAATGACATCCAGAACTTCTTCTGAATTTTTCAGGTTCGGGGCAAATCCGCCCTCGTCTCCAACTCCGGTTGATAATCCCCGGACATCCAGAATCTTTTTCAGTGTGTGGTAAATCTCTGCACACATCTGAAGTCCTTTTGAAAAATTCTCTGCCCCAAACGGCATGATCATAAATTCCTGGAGATCGACGGTATTGGATGCATGGCGTCCTCCGTTTAAAATGTTCATCATTGGCACCGGCATCTGATGGGCAAACGTTCCGCCAAGATACTGATACAGCGGCAGATGCAGTGCCTTTGCCGCCGTCTGAGCTACTGCCATTGATATGCCAAGAATTGCATTTGCCCCCAGATTTTCTTTGTTCTCTGTTCCATCTATATGACAGAGTTTTTCATCAATTTTCCGCTGTTCCAGTACATTATCACCAATCACACAGTCTGCCAGGATCGTGTTGACATGTTCTGCGGCACGCCGCACGCCAAGTCCATTGTAACGTCTTTCCTGATCACGGAGTTCTACCGCCTCAAACTGCCCGGTCGAAGCTCCGGACGGCACAGCCGCTCTCCCAACAATATCTCCCTCAGCCAGTACTTCCACTTCTATCGTAGGATTCCCTCTGGAATCCAGAATTTCCCTTGCGTACACATCTTTGATTGCAATGAATTTCTGCATAAAAAAGACACACCTCCTTGTGGATAGTGTGTCCTTTTTGTTTTTCTTTATACATCGCTTTGCATATACAAAGACTGATCTTCAGAAATTATTTGCGTACCAGCAGAGATTTTCCTGTCATTTCAGCCGGCTGCTGCATACCCATCATCTCGATCAGAGTCGGAGCGATGTCTGCCAGGCATCCGCCTTCACGCAGTGTATAGTTCTCGTCATAATTTACCAGAATGAACGGAACCGGGTTGGTTGTATGTGCGGTAAACGGTGCACCTGTTTCGTAGTCGATCAGCTGCTCTGCATTTCCGTGATCCGCACAGATAAACATCTGTCCGCCAACTTCTTTCAAAGCTTCTACGGTCTTGCCTACACATTCATCGACTGCTTCCACTGCTGCGATCGCTGCTGCCTGGATACCGGTATGTCCTACCATATCCGGGTTTGCGAAGTTGATGATGATCACATCATATTTTTCAGAACGGATGGCTCCGGTCAGCTTGTCGCATACTTCATATGCACTCATCTCCGGTTTCAGATCGTAAGTAGCTACTTTCGGGGATTTTACCAGGATGCGGTCTTCGCCTTTGTTCGGTTCTTCTACTCCGCCGTTGAAGAAGAAGGTAACGTGTGCATATTTCTCTGTTTCGGCGATTCTTGCCTGTGTCATGTTATGTGCTGCCAGGAATTCACCGAAGGTATTTGTGATAGAAACTTTGTGGAATGCTACTTCTTTGTTCGGAATCGTCTCATCGTACTCTGTGAAGCATACATAAGTCAGATCCAGTCTCTTTTCTCTTGCGAATCCGTCAAACTCATCTGCACAGAATGCACGGGTGATCTCTCTTGCACGGTCCGGACGGAAATTGAAGAAGATTACGGAATCTTTGTCTTTGATTGTTGCAACCGGTGCTCCGTCTTTCTTAACAACAGCCGGAACTACGAACTCATCGTTCTTTCCGTTGTCGTAAGAATTCTGTACTGCACAGATGCCGCATGCTGCTTCTGCACCTTCGCCTTTTACCATAGCGTTGTAAGCCAGCTCTACACGATCCCAGCGGTTGTCACGATCCATTGCATAGTAACGTCCCATAACAGTTGCAACCTGTCCGACGCCGATCTCTTTCATTTTATCAACGAGCTGTTCTACATAGCCTTTGCCTGATGCAGGTGGTGTGTCACGTCCATCCAGGAAGCAATGTACATAAACATTTTCCAGACCTTCTCTTTTTGCCAGCTCAAGCAGTGCGTACAGGTGTGTATTGTGGCTGTGTACACCGCCGTCAGAGAGCAGACCGAACAGATGCAGGGCACTTCCGTTTTCTTTTGCACTCTTTACTGCATGCAGCAGTGCTTCGTTTTTGAAGAAATCTCCATCCTGGATTTCTTTTGTGATTCTGGTCAGTTCCTGGTATACGATACGTCCGGCGCCCATGTTCAGATGTCCGACTTCAGAGTTACCCATCTGTCCATCCGGCAGACCTACTGCCAGACCACTTGCATTGCCTTTTACGAAAGGACACTCAGCCATCAGCTTGTCCATAACCGGAGTTTTCGCCTGTGCTACTGCGTTGCCTTCTACCTTATCATTCAGTCCATATCCATCAAGAATCATCAAAACGGTTGGCTTTTTGCTCATTTTTCCATTTCTCCTTTATATTATAATGATGATGCCGGAGCTTAAAAACCCCGGATTCTTTAACCATATTTGCTTCGCATTTATTCTACATGATTTTCAGGTAGCCGTCAATTCTTAAATCAACGATAACCTGACCTCAGTTTTGTTATTTTCTGCAAAAAAATAACAAAAAAACCTCTGGTATGGCAGTACCAGAGGTTTTCTGTGTTTTAATGAATCTTTATTTTCCCATTTTATCGCCCGAACAGCATTATAGCATATAACATTTTAATTTTCAATATTACTTTTTAATTTTTATTATTTAGTTATACCTTTACTGACGGTTTTCACTCATCTTCTTTCTCTTTAATTACATTCAAACTTGATTACTTTTGCATTATTTTTTTCTTATAAAGTAATACTTTTAGATGCATATTGAACTACATTAGGATCGTGCGTTACAATTACTATAGTTTTCCTCATTTTGTTCAAATCACAAGGTATTTTCATAACTATTTCCCTATTCGTTTTACAGTTATCATTCTATTTTCATATCGTTTCTACCATGATTAATGCAAAAACTTCTGAAATTTCTTTCAATCTCCCTACTCTCCGTACACGCGGATCACAGATGACACTTTTTTCACTGCTGTCATCTCTTCAAATGCTTTCAGAGAGTCTTTTACATGGCGTTCTTTTACTTTTTCGGTGATGACTACAATCTCTGCCAGCTCTCCGATCTTCTTTTTCTGGATGATCTGCTCGATGCTGACTTTGCGGTCGCCGAACACGGCAGTTACGGCTGCCAGGACACCCGGCTCGTTTTCTACCAGCATACGCAGGAAGTATTTAGAACAGATGTCATCCATCGCTTTGATCGGCAGCTGTTTGTAACAGGTGCAGCTGATCCTGCCGCAGCACTCATATTGGAGGTTTCTGGCAATATCAAAGATATCTCCGACCACCGCACTTGCCGTTGGAAGTTCTCCGGCTCCGCGGCCGTAGAACATGGCATCATCCACGGCATCACCATGTACAAAAACGGCGTTGAAAGAATCATTGACGGATGCCAGTGGATGTCTTTCCGGGATCAGCATCGGATGGACACGTACTTCGATTCCTTCCGGTGTGTTGCGTGCCACGCCGAGAAGTTTGATCACGCTGCCGGTTTCTTTTGCATAGCGGATATCGGATGCGGTGATCTTTGTAATCCCTTCGGTATAAACATCGTCAAAGGTCACACGGGAATTGAAAGCGATCGACGCCATGATCGCTACTTTTCGTCCGGCATCCAGACCTTCGATGTCCGCGGTCGGATCGGCCTCTGCATAGCCAAGCTCTGTCGCCAGTGCCAGGGCTTCTTCGAATTCCATGCCGTCCTGTGCCATTTTTGTCAGGATAAAGTTCGTGGTTCCATTGACAATTCCCATGATTTCACTCAAATGATTTCCGGCAAGGCACTGTTTGAGCGGTCGGATGATCGGGATCGCACCGGCAACCGCTGCTTCAAACAGCAGATCGCATCCGCTTTTCTTCGCCTGATCCATCAGTTCTTTTCCATCGGCTGCGATCAGGTCTTTATTTGCCGTCACGACCTGTTTTCCTGCCTGCATCGCTTCCATGATATACGTTCTTGCCGGCTCCATGCCGCCCATTACTTCGATCACGATCTGAATCTCGTCATCGTTTACAATCTCCTGCCAGCTGTCTGTCAGCACAGAGGCATCTTCGATTTTCCCGGCTGCTTTTTCCAGATTTCGCACCAGGATTTTCTTGATCTTGATCTCGGTACCGATCTTATGCTGCATTTCTTCTTTCTGCATCTGCAATACTTTATATACGCCGAGTCCGACGGTTCCAAGTCCTAAAAGTGCCACCTGGATTTCTTTGTATTCTTTCATTATGATTTGCACCTTTCTGCTTTGTATTTTGTTTTATTTCTGCATTTTATTTTATTTTGTGATCGCATTTTTCTTTGCGGACCACTTGCTGTAGTAAGTCTTTTTGCCGACTGTCATATAGGTTCGGATCTGTAAATAATATTTTTTCTTTGCCTGCAGTTTTCTGATCTTGGCAGAGCTCTTTTTATAACCTTTTACCCGAACCATTTTAGACTGCTTCATGCTGCTCTTTAAGGAATAGCGGATCTGATAACCGTTAATTCGATTCTCCGGCATTTTTGCTGTCTGCTTTTTCCATTTTACGGTCAGTGCCTTTTTCGCCCTGCCGACTTTTGTAAGATTTGTCCCTTTCGGAAGAATCTTAAATGTCAGTGTTTTGATTCCATATTTTTTATATGCACCGCGGAACGTGATTTTATAAGCATATGTTCCGACATTCTTTCTTCCGGATGCTTTTTCCACCGTAAAGGCAGTGTCCGGCAGCTGATCTCCATGCTTGCCGTAGATCCGTACTTCCGGTGTCTTCACTTTTCCATTGTATACATACTGTTCTTTCGAAAGTTCATACGTTTTCGGTGCGATCACTTTTTCTGTTCCATCGCTGTTATCAGCATTTCCTTTGCTGTCATCAGCATCAAAAGAAGAATTATCGACCGGACGGTCTGCATAATCCGGCGTCGGTTTTGCTTTATTGGTGATCAAAAATTCTATACTCCCATTTGAGACATAATATCTGCCATCCGTCGAGACAACATCATAGTAAATCGTTACATAACCCTCTTGTTTGGTTGTGATCGTTCCGTCTTCGCTGACATCTACCAGACTGCTGTCATAATCGCGAAATACAATTTTGGCATTTTCATTTTTATGGATCGCATATTTCTGAATGGAACGATCTGCAAGAATCTGACCGCTGATCCCGGTCGGAACCGTCAGAACCCCATCAGTCATGGAGTACTGACCCGGTGACATATTCAGTCTGAATGCATGACCGGTCTGTCCAAAATAATACATTGTTCCATCAATATTCTCAAGCGTGTAATTGTAAAGAACGCCGTCTTTTCCGGCGTAAGAATCCCATACCGGATCTTCTTCCCCTTCTTCCGGCGGATACCCAAACCAGCCATTTATATAAAGTCTGGAATTTTCCGGTCTTGGCCTTCCGTCTTTATAATATTGTCCGGATGTTCCTCGAAGCAGCTGACCATTGATATCTTCCTGATAGCCTTCTGCAAACACCGGATAAAAGCGATCATCTGCCCGGATTGAGGACCATCCAACACCCGTCTCATCTTCTCTTATAAATTCTCCGTCGTCGTCTGTCCAGTATGCACGTTTATAAGCATTGATCGGCATGCCATATTGCAGAAGCAGCCATTCCCCATTCTGATAAACCTGTGCCCAGGCATCCAGAGAAATGGATGCAAAGGAAGAATCCACACCCTTTCCAATAAGATAAATCCCCTCCACACCGGAAGAATAATAACCCTTTGCAGCAACTGCTGACGGATCGGTCATGTTATAGTTGCCCCAGAGACCGTCATACATTCTCCACTGTCCGTCTGCATAAATATAATTCCAGGCATGTCCTGTGATATCCGATAACTCTTCGATCGTCCATCTGGTCAGATCTGCTTTCCATCCCTCTGCGACAGCCGCACGCAGACCGCAAAGTCTGGCAAGATCCGCAATCAGCATGGTATCTCCGTAACAGTCACCGGTTCTTGTGTAGAATACCTGCGGAGAATAACTGGATGCACTGGTATCGTACTTGATATTTCTTCCTACCCAGCGAACGATCGCATCGGCTTTCTGCGTTTCTGTCGTGCATCCTTCCGTGATCTTCTGTGCCAGTTTTTTCAGTACATTTTTATCCGTCTGATCCATATGTCCAACATAAAGTCCGCGGTCTGTATTCTTATAAACTGTGTTCAGATATTCTATCACTGCCTGAGCCTGAGCATTTGCAACGGTGCTGGCTTTTGTATTGCTGCGTACCGTCCCGGCATGCTCTTTGTTTTCCTCATAATAATGTTCTTCTGTTTTTTTAATAGAAAGCTCATAGGAAGTGGCATCCTGCCAGGAAGTACAGCGGACATAAAGGATATCACCCTTTTTGAAGTCCTGATAGTTCCGGTTAAAATCCAGTACCAAACCGCCCAAATCCGTCAAACGTCCGTCCCGCAGCTTATAAATATCCACACGTGCCATATTTTTTGCATCCGCAAACCGGATTTTATACCTTCCATCTTCCGGAACGGTATACTGTATCCATTTTAATTCTTCTTTGCCTGAAACAGAAACTTCTGTTTTTCCATCTGCCCCGGATACAGTCACATCGCTTGGAACTTCCGGTCTTGTAATTTCAAGTGTCCAGCTGACATCCAGTCGAAATGTTTCTTTGCTGTCTGAAACAATCTGAATATAATAATCCACGTCCTTGTTCCAGCAGATACTGACGCTCGTACTTCCCTGAACCTGATGTGCCACATCTCCGATCTGCCCTGCCAGTTCGTATCCGCCATCTGCTTTCTTCCAGACTGCTACATAGTAGTCTGTGAAATAATCCTCCGAATTGCTCACTAACAAGTCTTTCCATACATCTTTCGTCGGCTGATAATGATACCAGCCGGCCGGAACCCTCCAGTAAGCACCATCATAATATGCTCTGGTTTCTTTTACCGTTTCCGTACCCCACGGAGCCGCACTCTGTATCTGTGCGGATGCTGACAACTGTGTCTGTGCAGATACCGGCAGAATATTAACCCACACCAGAAACAGGCACAATGGGAGCAGGCAGCATATGATCCGCCGGAACTGTTTTTCTCTTTTCTCTTCCATAAAATTCTTTCCTTTCCTTTTTTCTTCATTATAGCAAGGCCATCTGCCATTCTCAACAAAATTCTATCGTTTTGCCCGGTATTTTTTACGGAGATATCGACCTGCCTCTGACAGGTCTTTTTTCTTCCATTTTCCTGTTTTACTGCTTCCCGGAGCCAATAAGGCACTGGACTCGTTTTTGTTTGTCAAACTCCAGCAGAAATAGCTCACATTTGTCTGATCCAGCCTTTTCAGCCATTTCCCGGTATTTATCGTACTGATCTGACCATTGCCACTCGCATCCGACATGCTCATTATGGCTCCATTCATTTGCATAAAAATGCAGAGAATACATGATATTTTTATAACCCTTGATCGGACTGTCCGCCACTTCGTTGTGCGTTCCGTCCGATCCAAGCTGCGACCATGTCGGCGTGCCTGTTTTTACATTCTCATATGAAACAATAATAAAAACATTTATATAACTATCACTTTTTTAAATGGCAAGGTTTTAAACGATTAAAAGTGATCGTTGAAGGTGATAGTTGTAATATTAAAAAACGCCCCCAAACACAATTCAATTAGTAATACTTACCAATTTTCATTGCATTTAGAGGCGTTTAATCACTTCTCGCTTGGACACATTAGCCAAAAATAGCTATTTATTTGTAGTTAACGATCTGACCGAACTCTTCTTTCAGAGATGCTCCTCCAACCAGTCCGCCATCGATGTCTGCCTGAGCAAACAGATCTGCTGCTGTCTTGGAGTTTACAGATCCGCCGTACTGGATACGGATCTCTGCTGCTGTAGCGTCATCGTATACTTCAGCGATACACTCACGGATCTTGCTGCATACTTCCTGAGCCTGCTCTGTTGTAGCAGTCTTGCCGGTTCCGATAGCCCAGATCGGCTCGTAAGCGATAACGGCTGCTTTTGCCTGATCTGCTGTCAGTCCCTGGAATCCGATCTTAACCTGCTGACGGATGAAGTCCATGGTCACGCCCTGCTCTCTCTGTTCCAGAGATTCGCCGCAGCACATGATCGGTGTCAGGCCATGCTCAAATGCTTTGTGCATTTTTTTGTTGATATCTGCATCTGTTTCTCCGAAGTATCCTCTTCTCTCGGAATGTCCCAGAACAACGTATTTAACGCCTGCATCTACCAGCATATTTGGGGAGATTTCACCTGTGTAGGCACCTTTCTCTTCGAAGTACATATTTTCAGCACCAACCTGGATGTTTGTTCCTTTTGCAGCTTCTACTACAGGAACGATATCGATAGCCGGTACGCAGAATACTACATCAACTTCATCATTTTTTACCAGTGGTTTCAGAGTTTCAACTAATTTTACTGCCTCACTCGGAGTCATGTTCATTTTCCAGTTACCAGCAATAATTTTCTTTCTTGCCATGATCTTATCCTCTTTTCACATATTGTAAAACATCGCCTTCGGCTCGTTTTCGTTAAGTGTTTACTTATCGTTAGCTGCTGCTACGCCCGGCAGTTCTTTTCCTTCCAGGAATTCCAGAGATGCTCCGCCGCCTGTGGAGATGTGGCTCATCTTGTCACCAAATCCAAGCTGGTTTACTGCTGCTGCAGAATCGCCGCCGCCGATGATGGTTGTTGCATCGGTATCTGCCAGAGCTTTTGCTACTGCGATCGTACCTGCTGCCAGTGTCGGGTTTTCGAATACACCCATCGGTCCGTTCCAAACAACTGTTTTTGCTGTTTTTACTGCATCTGCATACAGAGCTGCTGTTTCTTTTCCGATATCCATAGCTTCTTTGTCAACCGGGATATTATCTACAGATACGTTCTCTACTTCGATCGGAGCATCGATCGGGTTCGGGAAATCTGCGGAAACAACTGCATCTACCGGAAGCAGAAGTTTTTTGCCAAGCTTCTCAGCTTTTGCCATCATCTCATTGCAGTAGTCGATCTTGCTGTCGTCTACCAGAGATTTACCAATCTCTTTGCCCTGAGCTTTCAGGAATGTATAAGCCATACCGCCGCCGATGATCAGAGTATCGCATTTCTCAAGCAGGTTGGAGATAACGTTCAGTTTGTCTGCTACTTTTGCACCACCCAGGATTGCAACGAACGGGCGAACTGGATTTTCTACTGCATTGCCCAGGAAATCAATCTCTTTCTGCATCAGATATCCAACAACTGCGGTATCTACATATTCGGTAACACCTACGTTAGAGCAGTGTGCTCTGTGAGCAGTACCAAATGCATCGTTTACGAACACATCACACAGAGATGCCAGATCTTTACTGAATGCTTCGCCATTTTTGGTTTCTTCAGCACGGTAACGAGTGTTTTCAAGCAGAACAACTTCACCGTCTTTCATAGCTTCTACAGCTGCTTTTGCGTTCGGTCCTACGACTTCCGGATCAGCTGCAAATTTTACTTCCTGACCAAGCAGTTCAGAGAGACGTACTGCTACCGGTGCCAGAGACAGTTCCGGTTTCGGTTCTCCCTTTGGTTTGCCCAGATGAGAGCAAAGGATTACTTTTCCGCCGTCCGCGATCAGTTTTTTGATAGTTGGCAGAGCTGCTACGAGACGGTTTTCGTCTGTGATCTTGCCATCTTTCAGAGGTACGTTAAAGTCACAGCGAACCAGGACTCTTTTGCCTTTTACGTTGATATCATCAACCGACTTTTTATTAAGCATTCTTATTTCCTCCTTGTATCATACATACGGATTTTCTAATGTGCATCCTTGCGGAGCCGCTTATTTAGCCGCAGAGTCTTCTCCGACTAAGATAAAAAGGGCCCGGTCCAAAAGACCGGACCCAGATAGGTCTTCTTTGTCTGATTTAACAGATTATGCTAATTCAGAGAAGTATTTGATTGTTCTTACCATCTGAGATGTGTAAGAGTTTTCGTTGTCATACCAAGAAACAACCTGTACTTCTGTTGTACCGTTGTCCAGAGGCAGAACCATTGTCTGAGTAGCATCAAACAGAGAACCATATCTCATACCAACGATATCGCTGGATACGATTTCGTCTTCGTTGTATCCGTAAGATTCTGTAGCAGATGCTTTCATCTTAGCGTTGATTTCGTCTACAGTTACTGTTCCTTCAACAACTGCTGTCAGGATTGTAGTAGAACCTGTAGGGGTCGGTACACGCTGTGCAGAACCGATCAGTTTGCCGTTCAGTTCCGGAATAACCAGACCGATAGCTTTTGCAGCACCTGTGCTGTTCGGAACGATGTTTACTGCTGCTGCACGGGATCTTCTCAGATCGCCTTTTCTCTGAGGTCCGTCCAGAGTCATCTGATCACCTGTGTAAGCATGGATTGTTACCATGATACCGGATTTGATCGGAGCCAGTTCGTTCAGAGCTTTAGCCATTGGTGCCAGACAGTTTGTTGTACAAGAAGCTGCAGAAATGATCTGATCCTCAGCTTTCAGTGTCTCATGGTTTACATTGTAAACGATAGTCGGAAGGTCATTGCCTGCTGGTGCAGAGATAACAACTTTACGAGCACCTGCATTGATATGAGCCTGAGCCTTTTCTTTGGATGTGTAGAATCCAGAGCACTCCAGAACTACGTCAACACCCAGCTCGCCCCATGGGCAGTTGTTTGCATCCGGGAAAGCGTAGATCTTGATCTCTTTTCCGTCAACTGTGATGGAATCTTCACCTGCTGATACTGTGTCTGCCAGTGCATATTTACCCTGTGATGAATCGTATTTTAACAGGTGTGCCAGCATTTTTGGGGAAGTCAGATCGTTGATAGCTACTACTTCATATCCTTCTGCGCCAAACATCTGTCTGAATGCAAGACGTCCGATACGTCCAAAACCATTAATTGCTACTTTTACTGCCATGATTAATTTCCTCCTATTATGTTAAATAGTATGATTGCGGTCTTTATTGTTAAAGATTCCACAACTTTCTTCTATTCTACCTAATTTCTGTAAAAAGTTCAAGTATAATTTCAACGAATTTCTCTGGACATTTGTGTTTTATTCTCATAAACTGGTAACAGAGAGAAAAATCAGGTGTTTTTTCCTGAATTTTGCCGTATTTTGAAAGGAGTTTTTATTTTATGAGATCCGATTTTCATCTTCATTCCTCTTTTTCCGCCGATTCCGACGCCCCGATGCGGGATATGGTCGAAAAGGGTATCTCTCTTGGACTGTCTGCCATGTGTTTCACAGAGCACATGGACTATGACTATATTGACGAAGGGATGGTCTTCGAAGCTGATATTCCTTCTTATTGCAAGACGCTTACCTCCCTCAAAGAAGAGTATGAGCACAAGATTGAATTATTATTCGGCCTCGAACTCGGTCTGCAGCCTTATCTGAAGGAGCGCTGCGAATCTCTTGTAAAGAATTGGGATTTTGATTTTGTGATTGGATCATCCCATGTGGTAAACGGACAGGATCCCTACTATCCTGCTTTTTTTGAGGGACGCACCGAAAAAGAGTCTTATATTTCTTATTTTGAATCGATCATTGAGAATCTGCATACCATGTCCTGCTTTGATGTCTACGGCCATATTGATTATGTCGTCCGCTACGGTCCAAATAAAAATCAGTTCTATTCTTATAAAGAATACAGTGACTGGCTGGATGAGATCATCCGTCTTCTGATCGATAAAGGACTTGGCATGGAGATCAATACCGGAGGCTATGCAGCCGGACTTGGACACCCGAACCCGCACGAAGATATCCTGAAACGTTACCGCGAACTTGGCGGCGAGATCGTCACCATCGGATCAGATGCACATGCCCCAAAACGTATTGCGGCTGATTTTGACCGTGCCTGTTCGATATTAAAAAAATGCGGCTTCCGTTATCATGCGATATTCCGCAAACGAAAGCCGACTTTTGAACCGCTGTGCTGACAATTTGTATGGCATATTTTATACTTAGATAATCGTACCGCCGCCCAGCACGTATCCGTCTTCATAGAGCACCACTGCCTGTCCCGGCGTGATCGCGTGCTGTGGCTCTTCAAAGGTACAGGTAATCTCATCTTCTCCGGTCCGCTTTACATGGCAGTATGCCCCTTTGTGATTGTAGCGGATCTTTGCAAATACATGATCTTCTTCCTGAATATCTTCCCTTGCCATGAAATTTAAATGGTTGGCACGAAGAACCGTCTGACAGGCCTGGGCACGGTTTCCGATCACCACTTCGTTTGTCTGTGGTCGGATCTCTGTGACAAAAGCCCTCTCTCCAAGTGAAATTCCCAGACCCTTTCGCTGTCCGACCGTATAATGGATGATCCCTTTGTGTCTTCCGAGAATTTTCCCGTCCGGTGTCACAAAATTGCCTTCCGGAACGGTCTTTCCGGTATATTCTTCGATAAAGGAAGCGTAATCGCCATTCGGTACGAAACAGATATCCTGGCTGTCCGCCTTATGTGCCACCGGCAGATAAGCTTCTTCTGCCAGTTTGCGGATCTGTGGTTTCTCATAATCACCAACCGGCATGAGTGTGTGGGCAAGCTGTCTCTGTGTCAGGTTATAAAGAGCATAGGTCTGGTCTTTTGCCGCTGTCACAGAATTGCGGATCGCATAACGCCCATTTGGCAGCTTTTCGATCCTTGCATAATGACCGGTTGCAATATAATCCGCCCCAATCTGAAGGCTCCGCTCCAGAAGTGCTTCCCACTTGACATAGCGGTTGCAGGCGATACATGGATTCGGTGTCTGTCCATTCAGATAAGAATCCGCAAAATAATCCATGACATTTTTCCGAAAATCGTCTTTAAAATTCATCACATAATATGGTATACCGATCGTCTCTGCCACTCTTCTTGCATCATCCACCGCACTCAACCCGCAGCATCCACCGTTTTCCTGCTGAACTTCCTCGGCTTCATCCTGCCAGATCTGCATCGTCACACCGACTACATCATAGCCCTGCTGTTTCAGCAGCATCGCTGCCACAGATGAATCGACTCCGCCCGACATTCCAACCACTACTTTTTTACTCATAATCTTTTCCGCCTTACTCCTTTGATCATAAAATCTGCACGCTGTATGCTGATCTTAGTACTCCTCTTCCTCTTCTTCTTCGCCTTCATGGATATCAGACTTCGGCTTTTGCAGTCCTTCGATCTTGATGTGGTGTTTCTCTGCGTAATCCCACAGTGCTGCATGGATGGCTTCTTCTGCAAGCAGAGAACAGTGTACTTTTACAGGAGGCAGTCCGTCCAGAGCTTCCATAACGGCTTTGTTGGTAACCTGCATTGCTTCCTGGATATTTTTGCCTTTTACCAGTTCGGTTGCCATGCTGCTGGTTGCAACGGCTGCTCCGCATCCAAAGGTTTTAAATTTTACATCGCGGATGATCCCGTCATCGTCAATGTCCAGATAAATACGCATGATATCGCCGCATTTTGCATTGCCGACGGTTCCGACACCACTTGCATTTTCGATTTCGCCTACATTACGCGGATGATTAAAATGATCCATAACTTTTTCGCTGTACATAAAAATTTCCTCCAATTTTCTGTTTTGTTTTTCTATCTTTATTCTGGCTTATTTTCTGACTATTTCTGTGCTCTGTACAATCTGATCCTGTCTTTTACTGCCAGATTATTTCTGATTCTTTTTCACGAAATCTTCGTAGAGTGGAGACATGCTTCGCAGTCTTTCGATAATCTGTTTGATACAGTCTACAACGAAATCAATGTCCTCCATGGTAGTCTCTGCGGACAGTGTCAGACGCAGGGAACCGTGTGCGATCTCGTGTGGCAGGCCGATCGCCAGCAGTACATGGGACGGATCCAGAGAACCGGATGTACAGGCAGATCCGCTGGAAGCACAGATACCGTTGTTGTCCAGCAGGATCAGAAGGGACTCACCTTCTACAAACTGAAAACTGAAGTTTGCATTGTTCGGCAGACGGTTGGTTCTGTGTCCGTTCAATCTGGTATAAGGAACTTCCGCCAAAACACGGTCGATCAGATGATCTCTCAGTTCGATCTCTTTTGCGGTACGCTCTTTCATGGTCTTTGCTGCGATTTCTGCTGCCTTGCCGTACCCCACAATACCCGGAACATTTTCCGTACCGGCACGACGTTTACGCTCCTGTGCTCCGCCGTGTACGAAAGAACGGATCTTAACGCCTTTGCGGATGTAAAGGAAACCGATTCCCTTCGGACCGTTCAGTTTGTGTCCGCTGGAACTTAACATATCGATGTGAAGCTCGTCAACATTGATCGGCAGCTGACCGTATGCCTGAACCGCATCGGTATGGAACAGAACGCCGTGTTTCTTTGCGATCTCACCGATCTCTTTGATCGGCTGAATGGTTCCGATCTCATTGTTTGCAAACATAACGGAGATCAGGATCGTATCCGGACGGATTGCTTTTTCCAGTTCATCCACTTTTACGACACCGTTTTCATCCACACCGATGTAAGTGATCTCAAAACCACGTTTTTCCAGATATTCTGCGGTATGCAGGATCGCATGATGCTCGATCTTGGTCGTGATGATGTGTTTTCCTTTGCTCTGATAAGCTTCTGCCGTTGCTTTCAGTGCCCAGTTATCTGCCTCGGAACCACCGGCTGTGAAATAAATCTCATTTTCCTGTGCTCCCAGAGTCTCCGCGATCGTTCTTCTTGCATTTGAAACTGCTTTTTTGCTCTCGCTTGCAAACTCGTAAACACTGGACGGGTTTCCGTAGTATTCTGTAAAGTACGGCAGCATAGCTGCTACTACCTCTTCTGAAGTCTTTGTTGTTGCTGCATTGTCCAAATAGATCAATTTCTTCATATTTACCTCCTGATGCCGCCTGCGGCACAATCTCAACACTTTCTCTTTGTGTCTGCTTTATCCTGCGAATTTATATACTGACCGGACTGCTCCATCTCTCGTTTCCGCTCCTGGCTTTTCTTTGCTTCTGCCATCAGCTCCTCAAGCGTAATCTCATCTACTGCTTTCGCAATGCTGTCGTTGATCCTCTGCCAGACCAGTTTCGTCACGCAGAAATCAGAACTTTCACATCCGCCCTCAGGCTTCAGTCCCTGACAGTCCACCGCTCCAAGCTCTCCTTCCAGAGCCCGCAGTATATCTCCGACCGAAATCTCGGCCGCAGGTTTCGCCAGACGGTAACCGCCCTGAGCACCTCTCGTGCTCTTGATCAACCCTGCTTTTTTTAATTTTCCCGCAAGCTGTTCCAGATAGCTCTCAGATATGTTCTCACGCTGTGCAATGCAGCTGATGGATACAGATTCTTTCTCACTATATACCGCCAGGTCAACCATCGCCCGCAGTCCATATCTTCCTTTTGTAGATAATTTCATGCTGCCCTCCCATATTGTTTCATGCCGGAATCCGAAATTCTTCTGATCGCGGCGCCATTTTCTGGATTAATTCCGAGTGTTTCGCTGGGATTTGCTTCGAATATAGCACCGCATTTCCGTTCTGTCAAGTACTTCCTCCGAATATATATAAGAAAAAATGGAATTTTGTGCTTATGATCCAGAAACATCCGCTCCTGAAAAGCACCGCCATCCTGACCTGTGCCGGTATGGTCAGCCGCATCATCGGTTTCTTCTATAGAATATTCTTATCCAAGACAATCGGTGCGGAAGGAATCGGCATCTATCTTCTTCTTTTTCCGGTCCAGACCCTGCTGTTTTCCCTGACCTCATCCGGAATCCAGACTGCCATTTCCCGCTTTGTCTCTGCAAGGCTTGCATCGAACGACAAAAAAGGAGCCAGAGACATCCTTCTTTGCGGTATGATGCTCTCTGTCCTGTTTTCCGGGATTGCTTCTTTTTTTCTTTATCAGAATGCGAATTTTATTGCCGTCTCTCTGCTGCATGAGGCACGCTGCAGCTCCCTTCTGAAAATTTTAAGCTTTACACTGCCTTTTGCCGGTGTGCATGCCTGCATCATCGGATATTATACCGGGCTGAAAAAAGCCGCCGTCCCTGCCATCTCCCAGCTGGTCGAACAGACCGCCCGCGTTGCCTCTTCGTTCCTGTTCTGGCAGATCATGGTGGAAAAAGGAATCCAGGTAACCCCTGTACTTGCCATGTATGCTATGCTGACCTCGGAGATCATCGTGGTTCTGTATACCGGAACCCGGTTTCTGCTCCACCATCCGTCTTCTTTCGAAAAAGCATGTCCGTTTTCCGCACACAGTATCCGGGAAATCCTTACTTTTTCGCTGCCCTTAAGTACAAACCGTGTCTGTTTAAGTCTTCTGCAAAGTGCTGAATCCATCTGTATCCCGCTGCGACTGCAGGCTTTTGGCCTTGCAAAATCTGCAGCACTTTCTTCTTACGGAACACTGACCGGAATGGCTCTGCCGCTTGTTTTTTTTCCTTCGGCAGTCACAAACGCCCTCTCTGTTATGCTGCTGCCGGCTGTCTCCGAATCACAGGCTGGAAAAGACCGCAAAGCGATCGCAAGACTTTCTGTCCGCACCGTCCAGAGCTGCCTGCTGCTTGGCATCCTCTGTACCATTTTCTTTCTGGTCTTTGGAAATCTGTGCGGAATCCTGCTTTTTGACAGCAACGAGGCCGGAACTTACATCCAGATCCTCTCCTGGCTCTGTCCGTTCCTCTATCTTGGCACAACGCTTGCCAGTATTTTAAACGGACTTGGAAAGACCTTTCTTGTCTTCCTGTCAAATATGGCTGCACTTTTTATAAGATTTTTATTCGTCTGGTTTGTCATTCCTTTTTCCGGTATCAAAGGCTATCTGCTCGGACTGCTTTTTTCACAGCTTCTGCACAGCCTGCTGTTGCTTTTCTGCCTGAACCGCAGTTTATCCTGAAATGCTGCCAGGTTTCTGTAGTCTGCTTTTTGTATAAAAAAACATTTCCCGAACATACTAACTTCCGAGGCACAAAAACATCTGCATTTGAAATGCGACCCATCCAAGGAGGAATCGAAATGAACGAATTATCGGAACTTGACCTGCAGAACCTCCGCCATCTAATCGGCGGGTTTGACACCACACACTGCAAAATGACCGCCTACGCACAGGAAGCAGGCGATCCGGCTGTGAAACAGTTTTTCCAGAAATCTGCACAGTCCGCGATGCAGTGCAAACAGCAGCTGATGACATTTCTGCAGTAACAGGAGGTAAGAAAAGATGTTAGATGAAAAGACAATGGTAGCCGACACATTAGCCGGCATCAACGGAGAACTGGTCCGCTATGGCGAAATGATCCCACAGACCGAAAATATGCAGCTGAAACAGGTTTTAAAGCAGTTCCGCAACCAGTGTGAAACTTCTCAGGAAGAGATCTATCAGCTTGCCCGCAGCAAACAGTACTATGTACCGGCCGCAAAGGCGACCGCCGAAGAAATCCAGCACGTTCGCTCCGTCCTTTCCCAGGGTTAGGAAACATGCGTCTGTCATAAGTTTTTCTTAATTTTAAAAACTCTTCCTTGTCAGAATTCGGATTCTATGGGATACTGTTGTAGTAATAACCTGTTGCAGTCAGGAAGTGGGAGTCTTCTTCGGCTGAAAAAATTTCTGAATTTTACAAGGAGGGGTTTTTTTTGAAACTTCACAGTTTAAAACATACCTGCATCATCCCGGTCCTCTGTGCGGCTCTGCTGATTCCGTCATACACCGTCCACGCCGACTGGGACTACAATGCAGAGGAAAATACACTGCGTTACAAGACAAAAGACGGCACCTATCTTACTTCTGTGTTTCGCAAGATCAAAGGCTATACTTACTATTTTGATGCCGACGGAACGGTCCACACCGGATGGCTGGATTTAAAAGGCGATCGCTACTTCTTCTCGGAGAGCGGTGCCATGCTGACAAGCCAGTGGATCGGTAACAAATATCTGATGAAAAATGGCAAGATGGCCAGAAGCCGCTGGGTGGACAACCACAATGTCTATGTCAACAAAAACGGTTCCCGCGTGGCAGTCGGCAAAAAATACAAAGCGAAATTTATCAAGACCGCTCAGGGCACAAAATACCGGAATGTGGATGGCACCTACTCTGCAAAAACCTGGCAGAGCATCAAAGGATACTGGTACTACTTTTATTCGACCGGATACATGGCAACAAATGCCCAGCTTGGCGAGTATTACGTCGATAAGAGCGGCCATATGGTCAAAAATAAGATCGTAAAGATCGGCAAATATTATTACCGCTATGGCGCGGACGGAAGATTTGTAAAACGTTCCAAGACAAGGTCCAAACTGATTCCAAAAAAGAAACATTCCAAAAGGCACCTCTCTGATTAAAACAGAAGAAAGGCATAAAAAAGCTTCTTCGATTTATTTCGTTTCGAAGAAGCTTTTCTTTTATTTGATTCTTAAGATCGTTTTCCAATCTCTTACATCCTTTTTGTTCAGCATCCAAGCATCCAGTTGTACATCTCTTCGTACTGTTTTGCGGAATTTGCCCAGGAGAAATCAGCTGCCATTGCACGGTCTACCATCTTGTTCCACTCACGCTTTTTCTCATAATAAATGTACTGTGCATACTTCAGTGTGTTGAACATCTCATGTGCATTATAATTTGCAAAGCTGAATCCCGTTCCGGTTCCCTCATACTCATTGTACGGAATCACAGTGTCTTTCAGACCGCCTGTCTCACGCACGATTGGCAGTGTGCCGTAACGAAGACTCATCAGCTGGCTGAGGCCGCACGGCTCAAACAGGGACGGCATCAGGAATGCATCGCAAGATGCATATATCTTATGAGACATTGCTTCAGAATAGAAGATGTTCGCAGATACTTTGCCCTGATATTTCCATGCGAAATGGCGGAACATATTCTCATATTTCTCTTCGCCGGTTCCAAGGATCACAAACTGGACATCCTGCTGGCACATCTCATCCATCATATAGGCGATCAGGTCGAATCCTTTCTGGTCTGTCAGTCGTGATACGATACCAATCATAAACTTCTTGTCGTCTTTTTCCAGACCAAGCTCTTCCTGAAGTGCTCTCTTATTCTTTACTTTTTCTTTGCGGAAATTCTTTGCGTTATAATTTTTTACTATATATCTATCCGTCTCCGGATTGTATTCATCGTAATCAATGCCGTTTACAATACCACGCAGGTCATGTGCCCTTGCATTGAGCAGTCCGTCAAGATGCTCGCCGTAGAACGGTGTCTTGATCTCCTCTGCATAGGTACGGCTGACGGTCGTGATCGCATCTGCGTAAACCAGTCCGCCTTTCAGGTAATTGGCATCGCCGTAAGCTTCCAGTTTGTCCGGTGTAAAATAGTAGGATGGAAGTCCGGTGATATCCTTTACGGTCTTCATATCCCACACACCCTGGAATTTCAGGTTGTGGATCGTCATGATCGATTTCATGTTGCAGAAGAACTCGCCCTCGTGGAACTTGTCCTTCAGAAATACCGGGATCAAACCGGTCTGCCAGTCGTGGCAGTGTACGATATCCGGTTTAAATCCGATCAGCGGCAGTGCTGAGAGTGCTGCCTTTGAGAAAAAGGCAAACTTCTCGATATCCTCGTAAATATTTCCATATGGTCTTGGTCCTGCCAGGTAGTATTCATTATCAATGAAATAATAATGGATGCCCTCATACATCATATGAAGCACACCTACATACTGGCTTCGCCAGGACAGATCCATATAGAAATGCGTTATGTACTCTAACTGATTTTTATATTCCTCTTTCATACACATATACTTCGGTATGATCACGCGTACGTCAAACTCGTCTTTATTAAAACATTTCGGCAGCGATCCCACTACATCTGCCAGTCCGCCTGTCTTAATAAAAGGTACACATTCTGATGCTACAAATAACACATTTTTCATAAACTTTTCCTCCTAATCGGTACCGCTTTTTTTTCATTATAACGCATTTTTTCTCTATTGAAAAGTGTTATCTGTATATTTTGCACAATTTTTATATTTTTTCTCTGATAAAGCTTCCATTTCTTCCATCTGTGTTTTCATCGATTCTTGTATTCCAGGCGGATCTTATCCGCGATCAGAGCAATAAACTCCGAGTTGGTCGGCTTGCCTTTGCCGTTGCTGACCGTATAACCAAATAATTCTTCGATCGTATCCATCTTACCTCTGCTCCACGCTACCTCGATCGCATGACGGATCGCCCGCTCCACACGGCTTGGCGTGGTCTGGTGTTTTTTTGCGATCGTCGGATAGAGGATCTTTGTGATGGAATTGAGCATTTCCATATCACTCACCGACATGATGATCGAATCACGCAGATACTGATAACCTTTGATATGTGCCGGTACGCCGATTTCATGGATGATGTTGGTCACATCCGTCTCCAGGTTGCGTTCCATGTATTCTTTCTTGCTCTCGTAGGCATTTACCTTCTGTACTTTTGCGAAATTACGGTCTTTCTTTACTCTTGTGTGCTTGATTCGGTTGATAACCATCTCATTGTCAAATGGTTTCAGAATATAGTAATCTGCTCCGAGGTCAAATGCATCTTCCGTGATCTTCTCCTGGCCGACGGCTGTAATGACGATGAATGCCGGATGTTTGCGGATTTCCTGATCTTTGTTCACCCGCTCCATGACAGTCAGCCCATCGACTTTGGGCATGACCAGATCCAGAAGTACGACATCCGGCTCCTGCTTTTTGATAATATCATACAGATCTTCGCCATTTCCTGCTTTTCCGACTACATTCAGTTCTTCATCACTGCTCACGATTTTATCCAGAAGCTGTAAAACCTTCGCGTTGTCATCTGCAATCGCTATATTCAGCTTATCCATAAAAGCACCTCCATTTAGTTACAAATATGCCAAAAACTACTTGTATTATAAGCAGAACTTTTGGTGGACGCAAGCAGTTCCTGTCGCATTTTTCTCCCTTTTTTCGACAAACTGCCTTCCATTAAGCTTAAAAGAACAACCTTTCTGTCGTATATGGGCGAAAACCGGATGCATACCTCCCCGCTTACTTCTCCAGCATATTTTCTGCAAAAATTGCATAGCCACGGGATGGATCTGCCACAAAGACATGGGTGACTGCTCCGATCAGCTTTCCGTCCTGAAGGATTGGACTTCCGCTCATGCCCTGGACGATGCCGCCGGTCTTTTCAAGAAGATCCTGATCCTTCACCCGGATCACCATGCTTTTGTTTATATCGCGGTGACTCAGGTTGATTTTTTCTATCTCTACCGTATATTCTTTTACGCTGCCGTCAATCGAGCAGTAGATCGAAGCATTTCCCGTATGCACTTCCTGGCGGTACGCTGTCTGTACAAACGAATGGCCGGACAGTTCCTGCGGCATGGCATATAACATTCCTTTGATCCCGGTCTCGGAATTGGAGGTGATCGTCCCGAGAATCTGGTCATCCCGGTAATAGATCGTCCCGGAGAGTTCGCCCGGATTGCCTTTTTCTCCTTTCTTTACTGCTCCCACGCTTGCCCGGTACAGTTTTCCGTCTCGGATCTGCATCAGAAGCCCAGTGTCCACATCACTGATCCCGTGTCCTAATGCTCCATACTGTTTCTGCCCGTCCACATAGGTCATCGTGCCAAGTCCCTGTGTGTCATCCCGCACCCACACACCCAGTTTGCAGCTGCCATCCTGCATGCGAACCGGCAGAATCTGACATTCTTTTTTGAATCCATTTCTTATAACAGTGAGTCTGATCTTTTTTCCCTGACTTTTTTCGACGATTTCCAGAATTTCTTCTTTTGTGGAAATTTTTTTTCCATCTGCTTTTACGATATAATCCCCCGATTTCAGTATTCCAAGGGAAGGTTCTCTTTCTATGCCATCTGCATCTGTCACGCTCCCGGTCCCGACAACCAAAATCCCTTTTGTTTTCATAAAAATACCGATCGTATTGCCGCCCGGGAGTACCTGCGGCAGCTCTTTTTGCTGTATTTCAACCGTTTTGAGCGGAACGAATCCCAGAAAAGAACACTGGATCTTGATCTTTTCTTCCGGGATTTTTGTATTTTCCGCAGAAACGGATGCATAGACAACCTCATCTTTTACCATACTTTGAAAAGGGAGCTTTATCGTATCGACATCCTCATAAGATGCCACATTCAGCTGATCTGGGATGCTGCTTTTCAGATACCAGAATCCGCCCGTCACAAGAAAAAAGAACAACAGCAAAAACATCGCCAGCGTGCGATAGATTGCCCTTGTTCTTTCTGTTATTTTTTTCTTTTTCACACACGGTCACCTCATCTTTCCCTGCCTCTGCGGCTGATTTTTGATTTGGTTCTAGTATGTGAAACTCAGATTCTTTTACTCTGGCTCATTCTGGAATCCGTGTCCTCTGGCATTTTTTGCCAGCTGACGCATCTCTTTTGCACTGTCAAGCACCATCTGCGTGATCTTTGCTCCGCCGAGGATCCTTGCCAGTTCGTCGATACTCTCTTTCTCATCCAGCTGCCGGATCGAGGTCTGGGTCTCGTTTTCGATAACCTTCTTTTCGATCATAAAATGCACATCTGCCATCGCTGCGATCTGTGCCAGATGCGTGATACAGATCACCTGATGGTTTCCGGCAATCAGTGCCAGCTTTTCGGATACCATCTGTGCAGTGCGTCCGCTGATACCGCTGTCGATCTCATCAAAGATCAGCGTCTCAACCTTCTCCTGGTCTGCCATCACGGATTTGACCGCCAGCATGATCCTGGAAAGCTCACCTCCGGATGCCGTATCCTGCACCGGACGCAGCGGCTGACCCGGATTGGTGGAAATCATAAAACACACTTCGTCCTGCCCGGATAGCATATAATCTTCCAGCAGACGGAAATCGAGTTCAAACTGTACATCCAGAAAATTCAGATCCATCAGAGCCTGCTTCACCTGTTCTGTAAAACGCTGTGCCGCTTCCTTTCGGATGACAGTGAGGTTTTCTGCTTCTTTTTGCAGCTGTTTTTTGCAGGCGGCAAAACGGCTTTTTTGCTCCGCCAGGTATCCTTCGTAGTTTTCAAGTACTGCAAAACGCTGCTTCTTTTCTTCACAGTATGCCTGGATCTTCTCGATCGTATCCCCGTATTTCGTCTTCAGATGGTTGATCAGATCAAGCCGCTCCTCTGTCTTTTTCAGCGTTTCTTCATCGACATCCAGCTCATCTGCATATCCGGAGATCTCCCGGTTAAAATCATTCAAAAGGCTGTCCACATCCATCAGCTGGTCATAAAGTGCCTTCAGATCCGAATCGTACTCTGACACGGATGCAAGGCTTCGAAGAGCACGCCCGATCGCTTCCGATGCTCCGTCGGATGCACAGAGCTGATGTGCCTCCAGGACCGATTCCAGGATCTCTTTTCCGTTTGCCAGTCTCTTATAATCGTCCTCCAGTGCCTCATCTTCCCCTTTTTGCAGGGCAGCTTCTTCGATCTCACCAATCTCAAAGCTTAAAAAATCCATCTCTTTTGCTCTGGTGGCATTGTCCAGCTGTGCCTGATCCAGCTCCTTTTTCAGTTCGCCGTATTCCTGATAGCGGGCTTTATATTTTTCTTTTGCCAGAGCCAGCTTTTCTCCTGCAAAATCGTCGAGTAGTTCCAGATGTTTGCGAATATGTAAAAGAGACTGATTCTCATGCTGACCATGGATGTCGATCAGCAGTGTACCGGCTTTTCTGACCATGGAAACCGGAACAGTCTCTCCATTGATCTTGCTGGTCGTCCGCCCCTTTGACAGCCGCCGGCTGATGATCACCTCACCATCTTCCACCGGGATCTCCAGTTCCAGAAGTGCCTGTCGCTGTTCTTCATTTTCAATCACAAAAACAAGCTCCGAAAGTGCATAATCTGCATCTTCCCTTGCAAACCCCTTAAAATTCTGCAAACCAAGGGCAACGGCGATCGAGCCGAGCAGAATGGATTTTCCCGCTCCTGTCTCACCGCTTAAGATATTCAGTCCCTTTCCGAGACTGATATCTGCCTCTTTGATCAGTGCCATGTTCTTCACATGAATATTTGCCAGCATATTACACTCCCATTTCTTTTAATTATGCAGCGGCGTACCGGCTGCAATGATCTTTTTTATCTTATCCATGACGATCAGTGTCTCATCTACGCTGCGGACAGCACACATGATTGTATCGTCCCCTGCGATACAGCCTGCGATCTCCGGCCATTTCATGGCATCAAGTGCCGCTGCCACTGCCATCGCCATACCTGCCACCGTCTTTACGACCAGTATATTCTGTGCCATATCCATCGCCACAAAGCCATCCCGCAGGATACGGAGATATTTTTCATTCATGCCCGTCTCGGTACCCTGCATCACTTTGTAAACCTGGCGGCCTCTGTCGTTGGTTACTTTTGTCAGCTTCATTTCCCGGATATCACGGGAAACGGTTGCCTGCGTCACCGGAAAGCCCTCTGCGTTGAGCTTTTCTGCCAGCTCTTCCTGTGTCTCTATGTCATCTCTGCTGATCAGATCCAGGATCTTTGCGTGTCTGTTGATCTTCACCCTTCATTTCCTCCTACTGGTCATTCATCTTGTTTCTCAGGACTTCAAGAAAACTGATGTTGTTTATCTTTATCAGTCGTGTCATACGGCTGGAACGGTAAATGCGGATACAGTCACCGATTCCCAGTTTGACACAGGTATCTCCGTCAAACGATGCGGCTGCCTCATCCCAGCCCGCGGTATGTCCGTGCAGCAGCTCCACCGTGATCTCCGCATCTGCCGGAAGCACGATGCTTCGTGTATTAAGCGTGTGCGGTGCGATTGGCGTAAGCAGGATCAGAGAAGCCTCCGGGGAAACGATCGGTCCACCTGCCGAGAGGCTGTATCCGGTTGATCCGGTCGGCGTAGAGATGATGATGCCGTCCGCACTGTAAGAACGTAAAAACTCGCCATTGACATAAATATTAAAGTCAATGATCTGAAGCCTTCCGCTTCTTGCGATCACGATATCATTGAGTGCAAAATCCTGCAGCAGCTTTTTCTTGTGGCTGTAGGCACAGCCTTCGAGCATCATCCGGTCTTCGATCACCACGTTGTCATCGATCAGCCGGTCCAGTGCCTCTTCCATATTGTCACCGTCCACCTCTGCCAGATAGCCGAGTGTCCCCTTATTCACTCCGAGAAGCGGGATATTCCGCTCGATCATGTCTCTGGCCGCCTGTAAAAGCGTGCCGTCCCCGCCAACCACCAGAATACATTCGGTGTCATCCGGGATCAGATTCGCATTCGTATATTTATAAGAACGCAAGCTTTCTTTTCCCTGGCGTTCCTGTATGATGCACTGTTTTCCTCTGAAATTCAGATAGGCTTTGATCTCTTTTGCGATCTTTCCTTCCGGATCTTTCATACTGTTTGATATTACATAAAATCTGTCCATTCTTTATCCAGCCTTATTTATCAAGCGTTCCGTGTGCCTGTCCAACGACTGCATCCACATCCATGTCACCGTCTGTCATCTCGGTCCCTTCCGGCTTTTTCTGCAGATAGAGCAGATACTCAATGTTTCCTTCCGGTCCTTTGATCGGTGAAAAATCAAGTGCCAGCGGCTGCAGATACTGCTCTTTTGCAAAAACAATGACTTTTTCGATCACTTCTTTGTGAACGGCCGGATCACGCACCACGCCTTTTTTGCCGACTTTTTCTCTGCCTGCCTCAAACTGTGGTTTGATCAGACAGACGATCTGCCCATCCTGGCTTAAAAGATTCCGGACCGGAAGCAGTACCTTGGTCAGAGAAATAAAAGACACATCGATCGATGAAAAATCAACCGGCTCTTCGATATCTTCCGGTGTCACATAGCGGATGTTGGTCTTTTCCATGCAGACCACACGCTCATCGTTGCGAAGTTTCCAGTCCAGCTGTCCATGTCCGACATCCACAGAGTAGACTTTTACCGCTCCGTTCTGAAGCATACAGTCCGTAAATCCGCCTGTCGATGCACCGACATCCATGCAGACCTTTCCTTCCAGTTCCACGCCGAAATTTTTCATGGCTTTTTCCAGTTTCAGACCGCCACGGCTGACATAACGCAGTGTATTTCCACGCACTTCAATCTCTGCCGCACAGTCAAACATCGATCCGGCCTTGTCTTCTTTCTGTCCATTGACATAGACACAGCCTGCCATGATCACCGCTTTTGCTTTCTCTCTTGAAGCCGCATGCCCTCTCTGGACAAGCAGCACATCCAGTCTTTCTTTCATCTATGCTCCTTTTTTGCAGCCGCTTTTAAAGTCCCATGGCTGCCGCAATTATTTTCTTTTCTATCGTTTCTGCATCAATACCGCATTCTTTTTTAAGGATTTCTACGTTTCCATGCTCGATATAAGCATCCGGCAGGGCAATGTTCATCACCTGCACATCGCTTCCAATCTCCTCGTAAAATTCTGATACATGCTCGCCGAATCCACCTTCCAGGACATTCTCTTCCAGTGTCACGATCAGCTTATGCTCTTTCGTCAGTGCAAGCAAACGCTCCTCGTCAAGCGGTTTTACAAACCGTGCGTTGATCAGAGTACACTCAAAACCTTTGCGTTTCAGATTCTGACGCACTTCATGTGCTGTCTTTACCATGCTGCCGACTGCGATCAGGGCAATGCATTCTTCATCATAGAGCAATTCGCTTTTGCCGTATACGATCTTGGCACGATGCTCAGAAAGCCCGTCATAGGCTTCGCCCCTTGGATAACGCAGGGCGATCGGACCGTCAGAGGAAATTGCAAATTTCAACATATCGGACAGCTCCCATTTGTTTTTTGGTGCCATCACGCACATATTCGGGATCAGAGATAAATAGGAGAGATCAAAAATCCCCTGATGCGTCTCTCCGTCACTGCCAACCAGACCTGCACGGTCAACTGCAAAGATCACATGCAGGTTCTGGATACAGACATCGTGCACGATCTGGTCAAAAGCACGCTGTAAAAAGGATGAATACACCGCCACGACCGGGATCATGCCGCCCGCTGCCAGACCGGCCGCAAAGGTCACTGCATGCTGTTCTGCGATCCCCACATCAAAGAAACGCTCCGGAAAGACATTTTTAAACCGTTTCAGTCCGGTTCCGTCCGGCATTGCTGCCGTGATTGCCACAAGATTCTCCTGCCTCTCCCCCATTTTTCGCATAACGGTCGCAAACACATCCGTATAGTTGGCTTTTGTCCGCTTATGGAGCGGAAGTCCGGTGGCAATGTCAAACGGCTCTGCCCCATGGAATCTCGCCGGATGACGTTCCGCCGGTACATATCCTCTGCCTTTCTGCGTCAGTATATGAAGAAGCACCGGTCCGTTCACCTTGCGTGCCTCCTTGAAAGCACGCATCAGTCTGCCGATATCGTGTCCATCGATCGGCCCTAAGTAAGTCAGCCCCATCTCTTCAAACCACATCCCCGGAATAAACAGCTGTTTGATCCCGCTTTTTGT
Source organism: Hominisplanchenecus sp. (assembly GCF_046967715.1). Taxonomy (NCBI): domain Bacteria; kingdom Bacillati; phylum Bacillota; class Clostridia; order Lachnospirales; family Lachnospiraceae; genus Hominisplanchenecus; species Hominisplanchenecus sp. The sequence continues at coordinate 5,304 of NZ_JBKVNQ010000012.1, read as the reverse complement.
CTTTTTGATCCTGCGGACCACGCGGTCGCCGTAAACCGGGATTTTTTTTAATGTATCCGAAACGCCCTGTTTTAATTCCTGATAGGCATCGTTTGTGCGAAGTTTGCCGAGATAGTCCGACATTCCGCCGACGTTCTCCGAAATCGACATATTGTTGTCATTTAATACAATGATAAAATTGCTTTTCAGCCTGGCAGCATTGTTCATCGCCTCGTATGCCATGCCGCCGGTCAGAGATCCATCTCCGATCACCGAGATCACGGAATAATCTTCTCCCTGCAGATCTCTTGCCGCCACATAACCAAGCCCTGCCGATATGGAGGTGGAGCTGTGTCCTGTATCAAAACTGTCACAGCTGCTCTCACAGCGTTTCGGGAAACCGCTCATCCCCCCGAATTTACGCAGATTTGCAAAATTCTCTCTGCGGCCAGTCAGCAGTTTATGTGTGTAAGCCTGGTGTCCGACATCCCATATCATCTTATCTTTCGGAAGATCAAACACCAGATGCATCGCCATGGTAAGTTCCACCACACCAAGGTTCGATGCCAGATGTCCTCCGCTCTCACTGATCGTGCGGATCAGGAACTCCCGGATCTCATCTGCAAGCAGTGGCAGCTCTTCCTTTTTCAGATTTTTGATATCATTCGGATGATTTATCTTCTCTAATACCATAGTCAATCGCTCCTTATTTTTTCCGGTTGACCAGCATCAGCACCAGCTCTTCCAGAAAATCATTTTTTCGGCCAAGCGACTGTAAGGCAGAAACTGCACGTTTTGAAATCTCTTCCACATCGCTCTTTGCTTTTTCGATCCCTTCGATCGTCACGTAAGTAGTCTTGTCATTTTTCTCATCGCTGAATACCGGCTTGCCAAGCTCGTCCGTCGTGCTTGTGACATCTAAAATGTCATCCCGGATCTGAAATGCCAGCCCGATATCTCTTGCAGAATCTTCGATCACTTTTATTTCTGCCTCCGATGCCCCGGCCAGTGCCGCACCGACCATCATGGACGCTTCGATCAGAGCACTTGTTTTCAGACGGTAAATAAAATCCAGTTTCTCTCTGGAAATCTCTCTGCCTGCAGCTTCCACATCCACGCACTGACCGCCAAGCATCCCGTAAATCCCTGTCTTTTTCGTCAGAATCTGCAGTGCTTTCCCGATCGCCGGATTGCCCGGTTCGATCTCAAAGGCACGCACTGCCGTCTCATAGGCATAATTGAGCAGTGCATCGCCTGCCAGGATTGCCATCGCTTCCCCATATACAATGTGCGTTGTCCTGCGGCCTCTGCGGTACTCGTCGTTATCCAGTGCCGGGAGATCATCGTGGATCAGTGAGTGGGTATGTATCATCTCCATCGCTGCCATAAAAGGCTCGATGATCTGCCCTTCTCCGCCAAACATCCGGTAAGTCTCCAGCATCAGAAGCGGCCGGAGGCGTTTGCCTCCCGCACGCATACTGTAATTCATCGCCTCAAGAACCGTTTTCTGAAATCCTTCTTCTTTCGGAAGATAGTATTCCAGAATCCCGGTGATCTTTTCCTGGCGTTTTTCCATCTCCAGATTAAAATTCATCTGCTTCTCCCTCTTCATTCAAAACAAGAATTTTCTTTTCTACGGTATCAATCTGCTGATTGCAGAACTTTATAAGCTCTATGCCTTCCTGATATCCCAGAAAAGAATCCTCCAGTGTTGTATCTTTCTTCTCCAGTTTCTGGATGATCTCATCCAGACGCAGAAATGCTTCTTCCAGTGTCCGTTCTTTTTCTTTCTTTTCTGTACTTTCTGTCTGTTTTGCCATCTTTACACCTCACCTGCATCCTGCTTGTCTTTCTGAATATCCGTTACCTTCGCCTGCAGCCGTCCGTCCGATACATACACACAGATCGTGTCCCCCTTTTTGACCTGCCCGGTCTGTGTGATCTTCCTGCCGTGTACGTCCGCAGTATAACAATAGCCCTGCCCCAGCTTTTCAAGCGGAGACAGTCCCTTTAACTTTTCGATATAAATCTGCATCCGGTGCCTGCTGTCCCTGTATTTTTCCCGCATCAGCACCTGCAGACGCTGCCTGTCATACTCCATCTCCTGTCTGGACAACGCAAGCTTCTGCTGCATGGCCTCCGCCAGATCTTCCTGTGCCCTTGCAAGACGCATTTTCTGATCCTGAAGCTTCTCCTGCGGTCCTAAAAGGGAGAGGATTTTCTCTCTTCTTGCCAGCTCATCCCTTTTATCCTGCACTTTTCTGGTTACAGCCTCAAAGAGCCGGCTCTTCTGGCGGTATAACTCGCCCTGGAGGGCTGAAATATCCGCAACTGCAAGCTCAGCTGCCGCCGATGGCGTCGGAGCACGCAAATCTGCCACATAATCTGCGATTGTAGTGTCCGTCTCATGACCTACCGCTGAGATCACCGGGGTATTGCAGGAAAAGATCACTCTTGCCGTTTCTTCTTCATTAAATGCCCAGAGATCCTCGATCGAGCCACCGCCACGCCCGGCGATAATCACATCAACACCATACGCATCCAGCATGGCAATGCCTTTTGCCACACTTTCTGCGGCACCTTCGCCCTGCACCAGTGCCGGATAGAGGATGATCTGAATACCCGGATTGCGTCTTCTGGAAATCTGAATGATATCCCGCACAGCGGCACCGGTCGGTGCTGTCACAACTCCCAGTTTCTTCACAAAGGGCGGAATCGGTTTCTTATAAACGGGATCAAACATCCCCATCTCTTCTAATTCTGCTTTCAGTGCCTCAAACTTCTCATAGAGAAGTCCGGCACCGTCTAACAGAATCCTGGATGCATAGAGCTGATATGTGCCGTCTCTTTCATAAACACTGATGTTGCCAAGCACAAGAACCTGCTGACCGTTTTTCATGCCAAAAGCCAGTCCCTTTCTGGCACTGGCAAACATGACACAGGAAATCGTTCCGCTCTCATCTTTCAACGAAAAATAGATGTGTCCCGATGTATGATATTTACAGTTTGAGACTTCTCCTTTCATGTAAATGCTCCGCAGCACCACATCCTGTGTAAACATGGACTTGATGTAGGCATTTACCTGTCTCACAGTATAGACATTCTGCACGCACCCACCTCTTTTGTCATCCGGCAGTCAAGGGCTCTTTATACCAGTTTAGCCAGAACGCCGTTAATAAATGCAGAAGAGGTATCACCTCCGAAAATTTTGGCAAGCTCAACTGCTTCGTTGATCGCAACTCCCTGTGGGATATCGTCATCATACTTCATCTCATAGACTGCAAGACGCAGCAGAGTAAGCTCTACTTTCCCCATACGGTCTGTTCTCCAGCCCTTTGCCGCTTCATTGATCTGCCCGTCAATCTGTTCCAGATTTTCTTTGATCTTCTCATATTTTTTTCTGATATAAGTAAGGTCTTCCTGTTTTGCATCGGAAATCCCTTCGTAATACATCATTTCCTGCTGCTCAAGCTCCTCTTCCTTATAGAACTCTGTCAGAAAGAGTAATTTAAAAATATGTTCTCGTTCCTCTCGTCTAGTCACTTTTTCCTCCGCTGTCTTTAAAAGAAAACGTAAAAAATCCGATCACCATCCGGAGTTTAAGTACGCCTTGGGAACGGACTTTTACGCTGCTTTTAAGCTGTTTTATTTTTCTTTTGATATGCTTACATTTGCAATCTGGATATCAACCTTCTCTACTTCAAGACCGGTCATATTCTCGATCGCTGCTTTTACCTTTTCCTGAACCTTTTTGCAGGTCTTCGGTACGCTGTATCCATATGCAATGTTGAGTGCCACATTTACATTTACAATACCGTCTTCTACCTTTACACGGATCCCTTTTGACAGGCTCTTCTTGCCCAGTTTGCTGACCAGTTCGTTTGTGATATTGCCTGCCATGCTGGCAACGCCCTCTACTTCTGTGGCAGCCAGCCCTGCGATGATCGCCACAACTTCATCTGCGATCTGAACCTGTCCCATGTTTCCGTTTTCCAGTGTATATCCGGTCTGATTTTCATCTTTTTCCATGATGTAAACCCTCCTGTCTTAGAATTCTTTGCATCTATCGCTATTATAACACCCGAAAGGTATTTTGAAAAGCTTTTTTAGTTTCTTCCAAACTCGGTCAGCACCAGACCTTCGTTTCGATCCAGTGTCATTCCGATGCTCCAGGAATTTACCCACAGAAGCAGCGGATTGCCCTTTAAGTCTTTGATCTTCTTCATATCGGATGTTCCAACCAGCTTGTTGAGGTCGATATCCTTGTTCTCGATCCAGCGGATGTACTCATACGGAAGGGTTTCCATACGGATCTCCACGTTGTATTCATTCTCCAGGCGGTACTTCAGCACCTCAAACTGCAGCACGCCGACAACGCCGACGATGATCTCTTCCATACCGGTATTGTACTCCTGGAAGATCTGGATCGCTCCTTCCTGTGCGATCTGCGTGATCCCTTTGACGAACTGTTTTCTCTTCATCGTATCGACCTGACGCACTCTCGCAAAATGCTCCGGTGCAAACGTCGGAATGCCCTCGTAGGCAAATTTTTTGCCCGGCATACAGATCGTATCTCCGATGGAAAAGATGCCCGGATCAAACACACCGATGATGTCACCTGCATAGGCCTTGTCCACGATATGACGCTCCTGTGCCATCATCTGCTGCGGCTGGGAAAGACGCTGCTTACGGTTTCCCTGCACATGGTAAACTTCCATACCGGCATCAAATTCTCCGGAACAGATTCGCATAAACGCGATACGATCACGGTGAGCCTTGTTCATATTTGCCTGGATCTTAAATACAAAAGCAGAAAAATCTTCTTTGATCGGATCGACCACGCCGATATCTGCCGTTCTCGGAAGCGGTGAAGTTGTCATATTCAGGAAATGCTTCAGGAAAATCTCCACTCCGAAGTTCGTCAGGGCAGAACCGAAAAATACCGGGGAGAGTTCTCCTTTGCTGACCAGATCCTGGTCAAATTCTGCACTCGCACCGTCCAGAAGCTCGATTTCTTCAAGCAGCTGTGCTTTCTGATCACTTGTCACGATCTCATCGATCTCCGGAGAATCCAGCGGGATCTCTCTTGTCTCACCCTCTTTGGTACCCTTCTCTGTATCGGTAAAGACGGTGATCTTCTGGCTTCCACGCTCATAGACACCTTTGAAATTCTTTCCGGAACCGATCGGCCAGTTGATCGGGCAGGTCGCAATGCCAAGCTCCTTTTCGATGTCATCGAGCAGATCGAAGGTATCATTGGCATCACGGTCCATTTTATTGATAAAAGTAAAAATAGGAATATGACGCATCACACAGACTTTAAAC
>NZ_JBKVNQ010000011.1:0-52711 GCF_046967715.1 Hominisplanchenecus sp. | reverse complement strand
CAGAAGCTGTATTATTTACATCATTTTTCTTATTTACACCATCTAAGGACTTCATCGTCGGGAACAGCAGAACGTCACGGATTGCAGCGGAATCGGTCAGCAGCATACACATACGGTCGATACCGAATCCGATACCTCCTGTAGGCGGCATACCGATCTCCAGTGCATTCAGGAAATCTTCGTCGGTGTGGTTTGCTTCTTCATCGCCCTGTGCGAACAGTTCTTCCTGAGCTGCGAAACGTGCTCTCTGGTCGATCGGGTCGTTCAGCTCGGAGTAAGCATTTGCCATTTCCCAGCCGTTCATGAAGAATTCAAAACGTTCTACATATTCCGGATTTTCCGGTTTTTTCTTGGTCAGCGGTGAAATCTCAACCGGATGATCCATAACGAACGTCGGCTGAATCAGATGTTCTTCTACAAATTCTTCAAAGAACAGGTTCAGGATATCGCCTTTTTTGTGACGTTCTTCATATTCGATGTGATGTTCTCTTGCGGCTGCACGGGCAGCTTCAAGGTCTTTGATTTCGTTCCAGTCTACACCGGAATATTTCTTAACAGCATCTACCATTGTGATACGTTCAAACGGTTTGCCCAGATCCATCTCGATACCGTTGTAGGAAATGGTGGTTGTGCCAAGAACAGTCTGTGCAACATAACGATACATATTCTCAGTCAGATCCATCATGCCGTGGTAATCGGTGTATGCCTGATAGAGCTCCATCAGTGTAAACTCTGGATTATGACGTGTATCCAGTCCCTCGTTACGGAATACACGGCCGATCTCGTAAACACGCTCCATGCCTCCGACGATCAGTCTCTTCAGATACAGTTCCAGGGAAATACGCAGCTTCAGGTCTTCGTTCAGTGCATTGAAATGTGTTTCGAACGGTCTTGCTGCTGCACCGCCGGCATTGGATACCAGCATCGGTGTTTCAACTTCCAGGAATCCCTGTCCGTTCAGATACTGACGTACTGCACTGATGATCCTGGAACGTTTGATAAAGGTTTCTTTTACGTCTGCGTTCATGATCAGATCGACATAACGCTGACGATAACGGATGTCGGTATTGGTCAGACCATGAAATTTTTCCGGAAGAATCTGAAGACTCTTGGAAAGCAGAGTTACCTTGGATGCATGAATGGAAATTTCGCCGGTCTTTGTTTTAAATACTTCACCTTCCAGACCTACGATATCTCCGATGTCCATTTTTTTGAAAGCTTTGTATTCTTCCTCACCGATGCTGTCTCTTGCCACATAAGACTGGATATTGCCCTGCAGATCCTGGATATTGCAGAAAGATGCTTTTCCCATTACTCGCTTGGACATCATACGTCCTGCGAGCACTACACTCTTTCCTTCCAGATCCTCAAACTGATCTTTGACTTCCTGGCTGTGATGTGTCACATCAAATTTTGTGATCTGAAACGGGTCTTTTCCGTCTGCCTGCAGTTCTGCAAGCTTATCGCGGCGGATTTTCAGCAGCTGATTTACGTCCTGTGTCTTTTGATTCTTCTGTTCTCCCACTGTTGTCACTCCTTAATTAGATCTGTGGATGCTCAGTACTTTATAATGGATTTCTCCTGCCTGAGTCTCTACAGTTACTTCATCGCCTACTTTATGTCCCAGCAGTGCATGACCTACCGGTGATTCATTTGAAATCTTTCCTTTCAGGCTGTTTGCCTCGGAAGATCCTACAATTTTGTATTCCATTTCTTCTTCATATTCTTCATCGTAAATCTTGACGCTGCATCCAACGCTGATCTTGTCCAGATCTACTTCATCTTCTACAACTACTTCCGCATTTTTCAGAATTTTTTCGATTTCTTCGATACGTGCTTCGATATCTCTCTGCTCATCTTTTGCTGCATCGTATTCTGCATTCTCTGAAAGGTCGCCCTGTTCTCTTGCTTCTTTGATCTTACCGGCAACTTCTTTACGTCTGTTTACCTTCAGATCATGCAGCTCATCTTCAAGAGCTTTTAAACCTGCATAAGTCAGTAAGTTCTTCTTTTCTTCCATCTTTACCTCCTGATGCCGCTCTTAGCAGCATAACTTTAAGTGCAGCGAAAGATTTTCCTGCACTTTTTAACAAATAATTTTGGGAATTCTATGATGCCAGGGTCAAAAGGTCAAAATGTCGTTCTTGCTTGCAAGATAAGACATTTGAACTTGGGACCCGCTAAACATGAGGAAGTAGCTATTTACGCAGTAAATATGCGGATTCCGAATGTTTATAGAATTGCGAGAGTTACTTTGTAACGGAGCAATTCGCAGGCATCTTGTTGGGGGCAAAAGACCTTTTGACCCCAATATCATAATATACATTCGTGAAACAAGATAGCCACTTTTTGCAGCTATCTTGTAATCAAAAATTATACCTTGCGTTTTGTGCCTTGTCAAGCAATCTGCCCTTGTTTTCTGCGTTTTTTACAACAGTTCAGCCTTACGGAAAATATTGTCGTCCGTTTAAGCTTCCGGGTTGAACTGTTTTCAAGACGAACTGCAAAGCGTTTATCTCACTCCCAGCTTTGCAGAAGTTCTTCCAGGGCTTCCATGGATTCGACTTCATTCACTCTTTTCCTCAGTTTTGCCGAATGCGGAAATCCTGCGGTGTACCATGCAACATGTTTTCGCATCTCACGGATTCCGGTATATTCTCCACGGTACTGCAGCTGCAGTTTTGCATGACGCAGCATCATTTTTTTGACTTCTGCGATCGTCGGAGGCTCAATGATCTTTCCGTTTTCCAGATATTCGCTCACCTGACGAAAAATCCATGGATTTCCGCGGGAGGCTCTTCCGATCATCACGCCATCACATCCGGTCTGTTCGATCATGTTCGCAGCATCTTTTGCACAGGTGATATCCCCGTTTCCGATCACCGGAATGGAAACGGCTTCTTTGACCTGGCGGATGATGTTCCAGTCTGCTTCTCCGGAATAATACTGTTCTCTCGTTCTTCCATGTACGGCAATCGCTGCTGCCCCGGATGCCTCAAGAATCTTTGCCATCTCTACGGCATTGACACTGGACTCCTGAAATCCTTTGCGGATCTTTACCGTCACCGGCTTTTTTACTGCCCTGGAAACCCTCTCCACGATCTCTCCCGCCAGTTTTGGATTCTTCATCAGTGCGGAACCTTCGCCGTTATTGACTACTTTCGGCACCGGACAGCCCATATTGATATCGAGAATATCAAACGGCCGCTCTTCAATCTCGGCGGCGGACTGTGCCATGATCTCCGGATCGGAACCGAAGATCTGCAGAGCGATCGGATTTTCTCCCTCTGCGATCTGCATCAAATCCAGCGTATTTTTATTATGAAAGGAAATCGCTTTCGCACTGACCATTTCCATACTCAGAAGCCCGACTCCCTGTTCTTTGCACAGCAGTCGGAACGGCAGGTCCGTAACGCCCGCCATCGGTGCCAGCACACACGGATTTGCAATCTCTACATTTCCTATCTTAAGCTTCATCGTAATCGAATTCCTCACCCAAAAATACTACGCGATAAAACATTTCCAGTGCTTCCATCAGTTCTCGTTTCTCATTCTGAAGTTTTTTGATCTCCAGTACGCTTCCGATCTCGTCATAGAAGAAATCGTTTTCTTTCGCTTCGGTCTTAAATTCCAGATGACCTTCCGGCGTAAATTCCAGCATCAGGATTCCGCCTACTTTCTGTGTATACAGTACACACATGATCTGCAGTTCCTGACGGATGTGCTCCGGCAGTTTGGAGAACTGCGGATTCAGATAATATTTTTCTTCGTAGGCACTCGCTCCGCACAGAACGACTGTCTCGTTTGCTTTTTTCATGACGTTGTTCCTTTCTTCTTTCTGTTTCATGCGATGTTTAAGAATGCCTCTGGCATTCTTACTGTTGATACCAACAAATTGCCCGCTGCAAAGTAATTCACACGTATCCATACACACCGCGTACGGACACTTCTCCGGCGTAGACATTTTCTGTCGTTCCATCTTCTTTTTCCACCAACAGTTCTCCGGCATCGTTAATGCCAAGTGCTCTTCCGCGGTATTCGCCGCACGGGTCAAGCACGCAGACTTCACTTCCTCTGTTCACCAGCATCTGATTGTATTCTTCCATCAGTCCGGACATATCGCTCGTCTCTTCAAATTTTTGATAATATTTTTCCAGCCATTCCAGAGACCGCTGTATGATCTGTGCACGATCCACTTCAGCCCCGGTGATCATTCGCAGGGAAATGGCCTTTTCTTTCAGTTCTTCCGGGAACTCTGTCATATTTGCGTTGATACCGCATCCGATAACCAGGTAATGGATCGCATTCATTTCAGCACTCATTTCTACCAGAATACCGCAGATTTTTTTTCCTTCCCAGACCACATCATTTGGCCACTTGATCTGGCAGTTCAGACTGTAAAGTTCGTTGACTGCCCTTGTTACTGCCATACCCATCACCAGAGTCAGCATACTTGCTTTTTCCGGTCGGAGATTCGGACGCATCAGAAGTGTCATGGCGATTGCTGTGCCTTTCGGCGTCTCCCAGACTCTTCCGCATCTTCCGCGTCCGGCAGTCTGTTTATCCGCAATCACCAGCGTTCCGTTCGGTGCTCCTTCTTCTGCCATTCTTTTGGCACAGATATTGGTGGAATCAAGTGTATCAAAATATCTCACTTCACAGCCCGCCCAGTCCGTGTGAAGTCTGCTTTTTACTTCTTCCGCAGAAATAATATCCGGACATCCTAAAAGGCGATACCCCTTATTGTGTACCGCCTCGATCTCATAGCCTTCTTCTTTAAGCTGATTGATTGCTTTCCATACTGCCGTTCTGGATACGCCGAACTCTTCACAGAGCTGCTGTCCGGAAACAAATTCTTCTGCACCACGCAGACGATTCAGTATTTTACTTTTCATGTTCTTTTACCTCTGTTTAAAACTGCTTTGTATTTCCACAGTTACACTGAAATGCCATACGAATTGTTCCGTACCTCGTACTCTCACAATTCTTTCTACGATCCGCTTCGGTCAGTGTTAAACATGTGCCACCGGCACATAACACTCCACTATTCGCATATCGTGAAGCTTACGCTCCACTTTTATGTCTACCCTGGCATTTTTACATAGCCATGATCTGCATAATAAAAGTTGCTATGAGAAGCAGTGCAAAAATCATAAAAATAATGCTCGGTATGGTCTTCTTTTTATAATAACAAAGCACCATAAGTACCACATTGACTATGCTTCCGCATCCGACAGCCAGTGCCATCAGCTGCATGGCAATACTATCCAGCAAAAAGGTCCCGACTGCGGATACGATCACGATCACAGCGGCGGAGGCTCCTAAGATCTCCAGCCGTTTGATCCATTTTTCTTCTTTTCTTGACATAAAATTTTATGCTCCAAGTGTTGCCGCCATAACTGCTTTTATGGTGTGCATTCTGTTTTCCGCCTCGTCAAATACAACGGACTGTTCAGACTCAAATACTTCATCGGTAACTTCCATTTCTTTGAGGTTGAAACGTTCGCCCATTTCTTTTCCGATCTTTGTCTCCCAGTCATGAAATGCCGGCAGGCAATGCAGGAAAATAGCTTTCTCTCCTGCGTTTTCCATCACTTCTTTTGTTACTTTATATGGAGTTAATTCGCGGATACGCTCTTCCCAGACTTCATCCGGCTCACCCATGGAAACCCATACATCGGTGTAGATAACGTCTGCATCTTTGGTTCCGACCTTGACATCTTCGGTCAGTGTGATGCTTCCGCCGCTCTCTTTTGCATAGTCCTGGCATTCCTCAACCAGTGCTGCGTTCGGAAAATATTTTTCCGGTGCACATGCTACGAAATGCATACCGAGTTTTGCACATGCGATCATCAGAGAATTACCCATGTTGTAACGTGCATCGCCCATGTATACCAGTTTCACGCCTTTCAGATGTCCGAGGTGTTCACGGATCGTCAGCATATCAGCAAGCATCTGTGTCGGGTGGTATTCGTTCGTCAGGCCGTTCCATACCGGAACCCCTGCATATTTTGCCAGTTCTTCCACAATTTCCTGTCCAAATCCACGATACTCGATACCTTCGAACATTCTGCCCAGTACGCGTGCGGTGTCGCGGATGCTCTCTTTTTTGCCGATCTGAGAACCTGAAGGATCCAGATAAGTCGTTCCCATGCCAAGGTCATGTGCTGCCACTTCAAATGCACAGCGTGTTCTCGTGCTGGTCTTTTCGAAGATCAGAGCCACATTTTTTCCTCTTAAGGTGTCAACCGGGATTCCTTTTTTCTTTTTTTCTTTCAGTTCTGCTGCCAGATCGACCAGATAAATGATTTCCTCTGCCGTGAAATCTTTTAAAGTCAGAAAATTGCGTCCTTTTAAATCCATTTTTTTATCCTCCATATTCGCTTTCAAACCATTTCATTTTTCATAAATTCAAAAATGGCCTATACTTTCTTTTAAACCGGATCTGCTGTTTCTTTTTTCTCGGTTTTTACAGTCTCTGCAAGTGCTGTCAATGTGCCGGCAACATTCTGCAGTTCCGATGGTATGATGATCTTGGTTGCTTTGCCGTCTGCCACTTTTGTCAGTGCTTCAAAGCTCTTCAGTGCCAGAACGGTTTCATCTGCTCCTGCATCTTTTAAGAAACGAAGACCGTCCGCATTTGCTTTCTGAACCTTCAGGATCGCTTCTGCCTGACCTTCGGCTTCGCGGATCATCTTTTCCTTCTGTGCTTCTGCTCGCAGGATTGCTGCGGTTTTTTCTGCCTCTGCATCCAGGATTGCAGATTCCTTTTTGCCTTCTGCCACAAGCACGGTAGATTTTTTCTCACCTTCTGCACGCAGGATCGCTTCTCTTCGCTCACGCTCTGCTTTCATCTGCTTCTCCATCGCATCCTGGATTGCAGCCGGCGGAATGATGTTTTTCAGCTCCACACGGTTTACTTTAATGCCCCATGGATCCGTGGCAATATCAAGCGACGCACGCATTTTCGTGTTGATCGTCTCTCTGGATGTCAGGGTCTGATCCAGCTCCAGATCACCGATGATATTTCGCAGTGTCGTTGCAGTCAGATTTTCGATTGCCATGATCGGATTCTCCACGCCGTATGCAAACAGCTTCGGATCTGTGATCTGGAAAAATACAACCGTATCGATCCGCATTGTTACGTTATCCTTTGTGATAACCGGCTGCGGTGCAAAATCTACCACCTGCTCTTTTAAAATGACCTTCTTTGCAACACGGTCAATAAACGGTGCTTTCACATGAAGTCCGACCGACCAGGTCGCACGATATCCGCCAAGACGTTCCACAACCATTGCGGTTGCCTGCGGCACAATCTTCACGCAGGAAAGCAAAAGTATCAACACGATCAAAAGAAGTACGATCAATATCAACCATCCCATGTTTTCTTCCTCCTTTATTTTCCATCTTTTATTTGATGCCTGCTGATTGCTCTGTTTCAAGGCACTCCCGGCATCCTTTTCACTTTTTACAGTTTTGCCGTTTTTGGTATTTCTATCTATTCATCTTCGGAAATTTCCACGATGTTCGGCATCTCCTGGAAATTGCCCTGCGGTGCAGAATCTGTCAGTACGACGGCATCTTCTAATTTTGCAAAGCTGATCGGGCTGACTTTGTAAAATTTCGTGTGATCACAGAGAACAAAGCACCGGTGGATGCGTTCGATTGCTCTTTTTTTGACCATCGCTTCGTCCTGATCCGGTGTCGAAAATCCGGAGCGTTCGGAAACGCCGTTGCTGCCCAGGAAACCAAGACTGAAATTAAATTTCTCGATCTGTCTGCATGCCTCTTCTCCAACCACTGCTTCCGTGGACTGTTTGAGTCTGCCGCCGATCAGAATGACTTCCATGCCTTTGCGTGCCAGTTTCTGTGCATGCGATGGTGCATTCGTCACAAAAACAGCCGTTGTCGCATCGGAAATATAATCGAGCATACATCCGGTTGTCGTTCCGGCATCGAGATACACGAAATCATCATCCTGTATCAGCGATGCCGCATAACGTGCAATCAGTCTTTTTTCTTCTAAATTCTTTTCTTCTCTTCGTGACACCTGCTCATCGCGTATGCTCATGTTGTCAGCTGCAACTGCCCCACCGAAAACCTTGATCAGCTTCCCCTGTGCATCCAACGTATTCAGATCTCGACGGATCGTAGATTCTGAAGTATTTAAATGATCTTTTAACTCCTGAAGTGTCACGCTGCCTCTGTTTTCCAGAAGTTTCAAGATCTCTTTCTGTCGTGTTTTAGTAAGCATATTATCCCACCCCTTTTCATGCTGCAAAAAAATCATATAGTTACATCCCTTGACGCCTTTTATTATAGCTCATAGCAGATAAGAAAGTAAAGCAAAACCGCAGTGCTTTACAACTTTAAAGTCACTGCGGTTTTTCTGAGGAAAAGTTTTATGATGAAGTTTTGGTTTACTCGGCTATTTTTTTCTTAAGCACACCGAGCATCAGTGCTCCGACTACGGTTCCTACTGCCAGTGCAGCCAGGTACATCAGCGGATTGCCGACTACAGGGAACACGAAGATTCCACCGTGCGGTGCCATCAGCGTACAGTCGAATGCCATGGAAAGTGCTCCTGCAAGTCCGGAACCTATCACGCATGCCGGGATGACATGCAGTGGATCGGATGCTGCAAACGGAATCGCACCTTCTGTGATAAATGCAAGTCCCATGATAAAGTTTGTCGGAGCGGATTCTCTTTCTGTTTTTGTAAATTTATCTTTAAACAGAAGAGATGCCAGAGCAATCGCACACGGAGGAACCATACCGCCGATCATAACTGCTGCCATGATTCCGTAATTTCCAGCCGCAATCGATGCCGTTCCAAATACATAGGCCGCTTTATTAAACGGACCACCCATATCGGCTGCCATCATGCCTGCCACGATGATGCCAAGAAGAATCTTGCTGGAACCGCCCATGTTGGTGAGGGTTGTGTTCAGTGCCGTGTTCAAAGCTCCGATTGGAGGCTCTACTACAAACGTCATAACGAGTCCCACGATCAGAATGCCGAATACCGGATAGAGAAGAACTGGGGCAATTTTTTTCAATGCTTCCGGAAGTTTTTCGGACAATTTCTTTAAGAGAAGGATAAGATAGCCTGCCAGGAAACCTGCAACTAATGCACCAAGGAAACCAGACTTACCGTTTGCCGCAATCGCACCACCCACAAATCCGACTGCCAGACCAGGTCTGTCTGCAATGCTCATAGCGATAAATCCTGCCAGAAGCGGAAGCATAAATCCAAATGCAAGGTCGCCAATGGATTTCAGTGTTGCCGCTGCCGGTGTGATCGAACCGAAACTCTGTCGTGCTTCTGCTGTCAATGATGTCATATCTACACAAAGTCCATCGATCAGGAATGCAAGAGCGATCAAAATACCTCCGCCTACGACGAATGGCAGCATGTGTGAAACACCATTCATCAACTGCATATAAATCTGATGGCCTTTGGAGCCTCCTGCTTTTTTCACGGAAACTTCTGCATTTTCCGATGTCTGATAAACCGGTACCTTACCTGACATAGCCTGCTCTACCAGCTTATCTGCCTTGCTGATACCGTCAGAAACCTGGACTTCGATCAGCTTTTTGCCATTGAATCGATCCATCGGAACCTTCGTATCTGCCGCAACGATGATGCAGTCTGCATTTTTGATCTCTTCCGCAGTCAGCACATTTTTCGCTCCGCCAGAACCTCTTGTCTCTACTTTAATGAAACATCCTTTCGCTTTTGCAGCCTTTTCCAGACCTTCCGCTGCCATGTAAGTATGTGCGATACCGGTTGGGCATGCTGTGACAGCCAGAATACGGAACTGATCTTCCGAGGTCGCTTCATCTGCTTTCAGTTTTTCATCCAGATCCGGTGCTTCCTGATCTGCTTCATCGACGATCTTCATAAATTCTTCCGGGCTTTTTGCATTCTGCAGTGCTCTGGAAAAATCCTCATCCATCAGAAGTACGGAAAGTTTGCTCAGTACGTCCAGATGTACGTTGTCTTTGGTATTCGGTGCTGCAATCAGAAAGATCAGATGTACCGGCTCTCCATCAAGAGAATCGTAATCTACACCGTCCTTTACAACCATCGCTGCCAGTCCCGGCTTATCTACAAATGCACCTTTTCCGTGAGGGATCGCAATCCCCTCTCCGACACCTGTCGTTCCTTCCTCTTCACGGCGGTATACTTCCTGGCGATAAGCTTCCAGGTCATTGATTTTTCCGCTCTTTGCCATCAGTTCGACCATCTGGTCGAGAGCTTCGTTCTTGGATTTTGGAGCACCGTCGATCCTGATGCTTCGCTTATCCAGCAGTTCTGTGATCCTCATAAGTTCTCCTTTCTTACATTTCTTTTTTGTGATAGATTTTCTACAAGAAGCTAATTCAAAAGTGCCATACGAATTGCTTCTCACTTCGACATCGTAGTTTCAGGCTTTTGACCCTGGCATCTTTACAATGTTTTATAAATCGCTTCTACTTCTTCTTTTGTGGCAAAATTCTCAGAAAATGCACTGGCACTTCCGGTGGAAACGCCCATTTTGAATGCATGTTCATAGCTGCCTTTCTGCATATAACCTGCAGTAAAACCAGCCACCATGGAATCTCCGGCTCCAACCGCATTGATCAGTTTACCTTTCGGTGCCGGGCTTTCATATACGCTGCCATCCTCAGCAAGAAGCACTGCACCTTTGCCTGCCATGGAAACCAGAACATTTCTTGCTCCCATCTCCTGTAACTTCTTCGCATATGGTGCTACCTGGTCACGCTCTCTGATCTCCACTCCAAAGATATCGCCCAGTTCATGATTGTTTGGTTTGATGAGGAACGGATGGTATTTCAGTACATTGACCAGAAGGTCTTTTGTCGCATCCACCACGATCATGACCTCTTTTTCTTCCAGACGTTCCATAATGTCACTGTAAATAGAATCCGGAAGACTTGTCGGGATGCTGCCTGCAAGAATCAGCACATCTCCCTTTTTCAGTGTATCCAGTTTCTTAAGCAATCTTTCAAGTTCTTCACTTCCGATCGAAGGTCCTGTGCCGTTGATCTCCGTTCCATCGATGGATTTGAGTTTGATGTTGATCCGGGAAAATCCATTCTCAAGCTGGATAAATTCGGATGTAATGCCCATCTTCTCGACTTTTCTGCGGATCTCCTCTCCGGTGAAACCGGCGATAAATCCAAGTGCCGTACTCTCAATGCCGAGATTTTTCAGAACGATAGAGACGTTGATCCCCTTTCCACCGGCAAACATCTGCTCTGAACAGGTGCGGTTTGTCATTCCCAGTTGAAAATCTTCCACACCTACGATATAATCCAGACAAGGATTAAATGTTACCGTATAAATCATATGCCTTACCTCTTTCTTTTGCACTTTTGTGTGCCTCTCTGTTTCATGATTGTATTATACAATCATATTCGTTCAATTTCAATCATACTAATTCACAAATTTTCCTTTCTGTTTTTGTATAGTTTTCACAAACGTTCATTTTCATTCATATTCGTTCAATTTTCATTCAAAATTTGCCATGATGTCAGGGTCAAATTTGTTGCTCGCCATTTATAGAAGTGGGAGTCTTCTCCGACTGAGATAAAAAAAACCACGCACCACCGACCGATTCAGTCAGCAAGTGCTGTGGTTTCTTTTCTTTGCATTTTCAGATCAGTCCTCGTTTGCCCGCTTCCATCACGGCTCCTGCCTTATTGGAAACACCGAGTCTTTTGTAGATCTGCTGTGTATGATATTTTACATTAGCGGTTGTCATATTCAGCTCTGCCGCAATTTTTTCTTTTGACATTCCATCTGCCTGCAGTTTCAGGATTCGAAGCATTGTATCACTCAATGTGACTTCTTCCACACCCACTTTTAAATACGCCGGATAGAATCGTGCCATTTTTTCTGTCTCGTCCTGAACCTTTGCCCAGAATTGTTTATTTTTCCTTGTCTGTGCCGGATTTTTCTCCACTTCCGACGGCTTCCAGGAGGTCGCCTGAAGCAGAGGCCGGATAGCCGCACCTTCTCTTGTGATGATCCGTACAAAATGATATTCTTCTGCTTTTGTCAGTGCCTCGCCAAGTGTTTCATCCCATTTTTTCTCACCCATGCGGTACTGCGTGATCGCAAGAAGCAGTTTCACTTCTATATCAATGTAGGTACGCTGCATCACTTTTGCATAATAGGCACATTTCAAAAGCAGATGATAAGCCTGCTCGTTTCTGCCATTCTGCAGATACACACGCACTTTCGTAATATAATGAAAACGATCATAAATAGAGAATATCAGTTCTTCATCCGGTGCCTGGGCAAGCCATTTTGCAATCGCTGCTTTGTCCGCATCATATAATGCACAGCGAACGAGAAAGGTATCGATATTCGGCAGAATTCTTTCTGCATTTTCCTGCTGTGCTTTACCCTTGAATCTGGTCAGAAGCTCCTCCGCTTCTTTTACTTTTCCGGTAATAATATGAAGCCAGGCAAGCATGCCGTCTCCGACAAAACACTGCTCGATCTTGCCTCCTGCCTCCGCCTGCATTCTTCCCTTATTTGCAAGCATCGCAACTTCATAATTATCTCCGCCCTTTTCAAAAAAGCTTTCTGCAAGTGCCAGATTTACAAGCCCCTTACCATATTTTCCAAGTACAAATTCCACAATCTTGCCAATGCTTCCTGCAAGCTCGCGGTCACGCTTGCTCCACTCACAGAAATCCTTGCCGCCGTTCATCTGAGATGCCTGATTGCTGGTAACGGAAAACTCCTGCATTTTCACTTCTTTATCCAAAAGAAGCAAATATGCATTTTTCAGGATTTCTACCATATGGTCACTGCCACGGTGCGGAAGTCCGATATCCAGATACAGGATCTTTCCTTTCGCTGAACGCCGTTCACTTCCGGTATGTTCTTTTGCATATTTTTGAAGCTCCCGGTACCAGCGTTCGCTCTCTTCGGTATTTAAAAGCAACGACTGCAGCATACTCATGCCACACATCAGTTCCGGGCTTTTGCATATTTTTTCTTCCGGCAGTTTAAGATAATACGGTTTCAGTTCATAATAATAAGCATTGTTTGGTGCTATCCGAACATTATCGATCAGCACCGAGGCGATTCTTTCCGTGTCATTCACCTGTTGATACATGGAAAGAGCCTTTAACGGCTGCTTACTGATCTGGTAATAAAGTCCTGCATTTTCGTAAAGCTTACGGATCTGCTCTTTTGTGTATTTTCGCCTCAGCCTCCGGATCATGCTGATCCGCATTTGATTTCTGAGTTTGTAGACCGTTTCACTTCCGTTTCGGACAATATCCATGAAATTACCGATCCACTGAATCCTTTCAAGAAGCGATTCTACATCATTGCGTCCGGTGATCATCTCCGCCATATATACGGTAAAATCTTCCACAATTGCAACTTCCATCAGAAATTCCTGTATTGATATTTCCCAGCGGTCATAGACATGATATTCCAGATAATCCCACATCTGGCTCAGTGCCTCTCCCACCATCGTCCGGTATTCTTCATCTGAAAACGGTTTCGTGACATCCTTTTCATCCTGCCCCATACGCATCTGCCAATAGACACTATTTGTGATGCTCCAGCCGATCGGCATACCAACGCAGTATGCTTTTTCTTTTGCCCGCTGTTCTTCACTGAAGATCATCCCGGTCATGGCAATATACTGATCTGCCTGATCTTCATCAAACAGCAGCTCCTGCTCACCGATCACATAGAAGACTTCACGATACCGCACAGCAGTCAGCCACGGCGGTACCGCACAGCGTCCGCTCAAAATCAGCCACACATCCTCACGCTCCACAAGTTCGATGATCGCTTCCCGGATCTCCTCAGTATCATTCTGCATCGCCATATCGTGCAGACTGTTGATCACCACGGTTTTCCGCTGCTTGGAAACCTTGATCTCACGCAGTTCCTCCACTGTTACCAAACCAGCGTTAAACAGCGTATATTTCCGGTTCTTCAGATATCGCATGACCAGTTCCGTTTTGCCGCAACCGCTGACCCCATAAATATACGCTGTTATATTCTCTTCATCTGCCGCTTTCAGCCGCCTGATTGCACGGCGGGGTTTTACATAGCAGATTTTCTCCCCTTGCATCATCTCTTCCCACATGCTGTTTTCTGCCAATGCAACACCCCGCTTTCTCTGTTGTTTTACTACGTTTTATGTTTATAAGTTCCTCTTCCCAAGAAAAAGTATAGCAATTTTTCCGTGTTTTGTACACTATCCAAACGGCTAGTTTTTTTCTGAAAAACAGGAAAAATTTACAGGATTGTGAGAGTTACTTTGTAATGGAGCAATTCGCAGGCATCCATTGAAGTCAAAAGTTTTTTATCTCAGTCGAGAAGACTCCCACTTCTGCAAGTGGTGAGTAATAACAAGTCTTTCTCAGTGGGAGTACAATCTCCGACTGAGATAAACGCTCCGCGAGAATGTGCAGTGATTCTGAGAAGAATATGTCAGCTTTCGCTGACCAGAATCACGCACCAAGTCTCACGTGCGTTCGACTTGAATTAATCAGATATTTTTCAGCAATCTCTTTTAATTTCTCCGGTGTCTTTTCATACCATGTGGCAAACACGGTGTTTTCCTGCTGAACGGTTTTTCCAACTTCCATGAGAAAGTTCGGGATATCGCTTTCTTTGATCATGCCCCAGGATTCGCCAAATGCCTCCTGACCCTGTCTGTCACAGCCGTTCACATGAAGCGTAAATACCGGCTCTGTCACACCGTCAATTCTCTTTACTCCGCCGTGGAAACCGATCTTTCCGATTTGATGTGTCCCACAGGATGAAGTACATCCGGAAATATGGATCTGCGGCAGTACACCGTCCGCAAAATCATATTCTTTTGCTGTCTCAACCAGTTTTCTTAAAAGTCCCTGGGAATCACGCACACCAACCTGGCAGATCGTTGCTCCGATACAGGATACGGAACTTTCGAATAAAGTTTCTGCTCCGTCATCCGTAGCTGCAAGCACTTTTTCTGCTTCTTTTGCCGTCAGGTTGATGATATAGACTGTCTCATCCGGTGAAATGCGGATTTCTGCATCCGATACATCTTTGATGCTTTCATAGATCTCGCCAAATTTTGACACTTTCGGCACACCGCCGATCGGATGATATTTTACTGCATACAGTCCCGGCTGTTTCTGTGCCACGATTCGTTTGTTTTCTGTCTGAAGTTCACCGTCAGCTGCTTTTTCTGTAGCGGAAACAGCAAGGTTGAGATCCAGTTTTTCATTTTTCTTTACTTCTTCGAGTTTCTCCAGAAATGCCTTCACATAGCCTTCGCTTCCCAGTTTTTCCTGCATATAACGTGTTCTGGCTTTTCCGCGGTTCTCATAGTTTCCGTATGCCAGGAAGGTATTGACCATCGCCTGCACATAATACAGGATCTGTGACGGCTCTACGTTTTCTGCCACTTTCACACCCATGCGTGGATTGTTGCCCAGTCCGCCCGCACTATATACGGTAAATGTTCCGTCCTCTGCTGCTACAAATCCAAGATCACGGAAGGTCGCATGTGTCACATTGGCCGGAGAATTGGAAAATCCGACTTTCAGTTTTCGCGGCATGGTCACTTTATCTGCGTTTTTCAGAAGATAATCAGACACAGCCTCTGCATACGGCAGTACGTCAAAATATTCTCCCATTTCTACGCCGGAAAGCGGAGAACACATCACATTTCGCGGGAAATCTCCGCCACCGCCTTTTGTGATGATACCGACATCCACTGCTTTTTCCATGATGTCACAGACACTGTCTTTGTCCAGATCATGCAGCTGCACTGCCTGGCAAGTCGTAAAATGTGCTTTGTCCACATGATACTGTTCTACCATCTGTGCGATAAATTTCAGTTTTTCTTTTGTCAGTCTTCCGCCCGGCATACGCAGACGCAGCATGCTTGCCTCGCCGCCTTTCTGGGCATAGCTTCCGTATCCTCCGGAAAATCCTTTGTATTCTTTCACGCTTACTTCTTTCGCATAAAATTTTTCTGTCATCTCCCTGAATTTGGGAAGAGATGCTTTCCATTCCTGAATCAGCTGTTCCATACTTGTTCTCCTCATATTATTTATTCTTTTGTTTTAAACAAATGATGTCATAAAGATACTCCTGAGCAGATTTTCACTCCTGCCACCGCTTAGTGCTCCGTGCAGTTGAAGCGGGGGAATGCTTCTCTGCGGTAAAGTTATACAAATTGCTTTTTGCAGAGTAAGACACTTAATTTTACATCATGCTTTCTTTATACCACAATTTCAGTATGTTTCATAGGTATTATTTGAAATTCTTTTAAATTTCTCCGAAAATCATCGGACGTTTCGGCGGTTGCGTCTCGGAAAACCGGTATGCACGCAGGAATCTCTCTTCTGCCTGCCCGGCTTTTTCCTGATCATTTGCATGCAGAACCGCCAGTGTCTCGCCTTTTTCGACATAATCTCCGACTTTCTTTTTCAGCTCCAGTCCTACCGAAAGGTCGATCACACTGTCTTTTGTCTCTCTTCCGCCTCCAAGAAGCAGGGAGCAGACTCCGATTTCATCACACTGGATATGAGAAATATAGCCGCTCTGCGGCGATGGTACTGCAATCTGCATAGAGGCCGCAGGCAGTTTCTCCGGATGAGAAACTTCTTCTCCTGTGCCGCCCTGTGCTTTGACAAATGCTTCCAGTTTTCTAAGTGCATCTCCATTCTGGATGGACTGCCGCAGCATTTTTTCTGCGGAAGCGACATCCTCTGCCTTTTTGCCGGCGATCAACATCCGGCTTCCGAGTGCCAGAACCAGCTCCGTGAAATCTTCCGGACCGCTGCCGTTCAAAGTTGCGATCGCTTCCTTTACTTCCAGAGCATTTCCGATTGCATAACCAAGCGGCTGATCCATATCGGTGATCAGTGCATGCATCTGACGCCCTGCATTTTTGCCGATCGTCACCATCTCTTCTGCCAGAGCAAACGCATCTTCTTCGCTTTTCATAAAAGCTCCGCTTCCGGTCTTGACATCCAGAACGATCGCATCGGCACCGGCAGCCAGTTTCTTGCTCATGATCGAGCTGGCGATCAGTGAAAGATTGTCCACGGTCGCCGTCACATCCCGCAGGGCATAGAGTTTTTTGTCAGCCGGAGCCAGATCTGCCGTCTGTCCCATGATCGAAATGCCGATCGTATTGACATTCTTTATAAATGTTTCCACCGGGATTGCCGTTGAAAATCCGGAAAAGCTCTCCAGCTTGTCGATCGTGCCGCCGGTATGCCCAAGGCCTCTGCCGCTCATTTTCGCTACCGGAATTCCGCAGGAAGCTACAAGCGGAACAAGTGCCAGCGATGTTTTGTCCCCTACACCTCCTGTCGAATGCTTGTCAACTTTAATCCCATGGATTGCCGAAAGATCCAGCCGCTCTCCGCTGTCCGCCATGGCAAGCGTCAGATTTAAGGTTTCCTCTTCATTCATCCCTCGAAAATAAATCGCCATCATCAGTGCAGACATCTGATAATCTGGAATTTCTCCATTTGTATAACTTCGGATCATCCAGTCAATTTCTTCTTTTGCTAATCTTTCCCCATCTCGCTTTTTCCTGATCAGATCATACATTCTCATAATAAAACCCCCAATCCGCGGAAAAAATCTGATATCCTGCACCTCTGCTGTCCGCCGGAAGCTGTATCAGACCAAACGCACAAAACGCCGGCTTTCGCCAGCGTTTTGCTTACTTAGTTAAAATATACCATTTCATCTGCCGGCGGTTCGCACGGTTCTACCTTGCTTGCATACAGCACAGGACCTTTTCCGCGATAAAACTTATCGTATTCAAATGCTACCCTTGCAGTGACCATAACCCACTGTCCATGTTTCAGCTGCGGAGCGATCGGACTCTTACAGATGTAGCCGATCATCTGCATATCATCTGCACAGCAGGTCATCGCTTTTCTTCCCGGCACAAAATAAGGTGCCTCTTTGTTTTTGCTCTTCATGGCACGAGCCTTGAACTTCACCGTTTTCCCAACGTATTTGTCCGGATGGTCATCCATATCCACATAGAAGATACCGTAATCCACATCTTCTATTTCGATAATCGGAGCATCCATATCGTACGGCGTGTTTTCCTCAAACAGGTCGATCAGTTCACCATCCTCATCCTCAAAGCTGATATCACAGGAAGGATTGACAACCTTGATGCCTCTTCGATAATTGGTCAGCGGATCACTTGATTTACAGCGATTGAAGATCACCATATCTGCATTCTGCACCATCTCTGAGAACAGAGACTGCATATTTGCACGGTAGATCTGATAGCTGCTGCCGTCTACGATCACGATCTCCTGAGAAATGCCCCATCCAAGCGGCAGTTTCATCGCACGCAGTTTGTTGACACCCCAGAGCGGATTGTACTCAAGCAGCACTCGCTCCGGATGATATTTGCGATGCAGAACACGGAGGTTCTCAAATGTAAAATCCTCCGGCTCTTCAATCTTCTCGACAACCGTGTTGTATTTCAGAAGTTCTTTCTCGTCGTACTCCTCCTCACCCTCTTCGCAGGTGATCAGAAGTGTTGTTCCTTCTATTTGAAAGTAATCCTGTTTCGCAGTAAAATCCAGAAAAGAAGTTTTGCCGCTCTCCAGGACACCGGTCACAAGATAAACCGGTGTTGAAATATTAAAATCACTCATCTTTTTTTACCTTGTTCCTTATTTCGCAAACCACAGCTGCTCTAATTTTGCTTCATCCAGTTTGGAACCGATCACGCAGATACGTCCTGTGTATTCTGCACTTCCCTCACGGATATCCACTTCTTCCGGAACCATGTCAAAATAAGTCCAGACACCGTCTTCGCTCTCCAGCATACCTTTTGCACGCAGGATCATTCCGTAAGAATCGTCTTCTGACAGAGTTTTCAGAATCTTTTCAATCTCTTCACGGCTGTATTTACGGACGGTTTCCTTACCCCAGCTTGTAAATACCTCATCTGCGTGATGATGGTGATGATGATGTCCCTCGTGGTCATGGTCATGGCAGCCACAGGTGCAGCCCTCTCCATGGTCATGGTGATGCTCATGATCGTGATGATGCTCATGCTCTTCGTGATCGTGATCATGGCAGCCGCAGGTGCAGCCCTCTCCATGGTCATGGTGATGCTCATGATCGTCGTGGTCATGATCCTCATGATCGTGATGATGCTCATGCTCTTCATGGTCATGGTCGTGATGATGTTCATGATCACAGCAATGGTCATGCTCTTCTTCTACATGAGAAAGGTCGATCTTCATTCCTTCGATCGTGTCCAGGATCTTCTGTCCACCCAGATCTTCCACCGGTGTTGTGATGATCGTAGCATCCGGATTCAGTTCACGGATCAGTTCGATGGCAGCTTCGATTTTTTCCGGTGTTGCCTTCTTTGTATCGGTACGGCTCAGGATGATCGTGCCGGCTGCTTCTACCTGATTCTTGAAGAATTCACCAAAGTTCTTCAGATACATTTTGCATTTCAGAACATCGACAACCGTAACGGCACTGTTCAGTTTCACTTCTCCGTCTGCTTCCAGATGCAGATTTTCAACTGCATGGATAACGTCAGAAAGTTTGCCGACACCTGACGGCTCGATCACGATGCGGTCCGGGTGATATTTCTCTACCACTTCTTTTAAAGCGGTTCCGAAATCTCCTACCAGAGAGCAGCAGATACAGCCGGAATTCATTTCCTTGATCTCGATTCCTGCATCTTTCAAAAATCCACCGTCAATACCGATCTCGCCGAATTCATTCTCAATCAATACCACCTGCTGTCCTTTAAATGCATCCTGTAACAGTTTTTTGATCAGGGTCGTTTTACCTGCACCCAAAAAACCGGAAATAATATCAATCTTTACCATAATAACTTCTACATCTCCTTTATCCATTTCGTCCATCCAGCGGACGACATTCTGCCCCGATTATACAACCTGATTTTGATTCTGTAAAGCAGACACCAGATTTGTCAGGCATTCAGAATGGCATTTATTTTCTCATCTTTTTCTTCTTTTGTGATAATGCCCATCTCGAACTGCTGCTCGATTTTTTTGATCTCTTCAAAATTTTCTACTTTTTTCCTGGCAATATTCAGCTTCTGCTCATATTCTTCCTTAGAAATAATTTCCATGGCAAGTGCTTTGTCGAGAACGCCTTTTTCCTGTTCAAAAGACTCTTCCGCTTTTGTCTTTTCACGAAGAAGTGTATTCTGTTTTGCTCTCTTCTCTACTTCCGCCAGCTGATTTTCCAGCTCCTTTTTCTTTGCCTGATCCTGTTTGATGATCGTCAGGAAATCAGAAACATCAAACACCGGCTCTTCGTCCTCATCAGATTCTTCTGTAACTTTATCTTCTGCCGGCTCTTCGGATACTTCTTTTTCTTCGTCGATAGTTTCTGCTGTATCTTCTGCTTTCACTTCATCGATGGTTTCATCAGCTGCTTCTTCTTTTGCTTCATCGACCGTTTCAGCTACATCTTCTGCCTTTACTTCGTCAATTGCTTCAGTTGCTGCTTCTGCCTTCACTTCATCGATCACTTCTGAAGATTCTGTTGCTTCGGCTGCTTCATTTTCTGCTGTTTCCGGTTCTGCATCATCCATATCTGCTACAAATTCTGCATATTTCTTTCCGATCTGCAGATACTGTGCATCCATTTCTTTCTCTAATTCACGGATCTGTCTTTTCAGACCGGTGATCTCCATTGTATCCTGTACACTTGTCTCAACAACTGTTTTTACATTGTTTGCTGATGCGGCAATGTTTTCTCCCACATCCTGTACCTTTTTTAAAGCTTTGTCAAAAAATCCCATGATATCAACCCCTGTCTTATTGTGTGTAAATGCACATCGATTCTGCTAAGTAAATATCATCCAAACCGACCAGAATCGCATGCCAAGTCTCACATACGTTCGACTTGATTTTAGAGTTCTATGTCTAATATAACACACCCGAATCATTCTAACAAGTCCAAAGGCGTACACCGGAGAAAAAAGCACAGCCAATTTTTGATTCCTGAACTCAACACAAATTACGGTCAACAAGTGGGACTTCTCTTTTGTGCAAACTGCACGAAAAAAAGCACCGTCCCCGATGCTCTCTACTTGTCATCCAAAACAGTGCTTTTATAGTGCGCGATCAGGGGTTCGAACCCTGGACACCCTGATTAAGAGTCAGGTGCTCTGCCAGCTGAGCTAATCGCGCATATCTTGTGTTGCGTTACCTCGAACGCAAGACATATTATAATATATGGTTTTACAAATTGCAAGCTTTTTTTTAAGTTTTTTTATAGTTTTTTTAAGAAAGAACACTTGAACTAATTTTCCGTGCCTTTTATAATTAGAAGTAACTCGTTTTTTAAACATTTTATAAGGGGGATGCCCATGAATCTGGAGAAACAAAACAAATCGGATGATGACATCAAGAAAAATAAATTTACGGCCAATAACCGTTATTTTACAATCTGTATTTATACGATGTTTGTCATCTTTTTCGGTGCGATCATCATCAATCTGATCACATCCTGGAACACGACACTGAAAAATATTGAAAAAGGTCTGGCTGTTCTGATGCCGTTTATCATCGGTGCTCTGATTGCCTACATACTGAACCCGGCAGTTGCCCGCTTTTACAAGCTGTTCCGTGATAAATGTAAGATTAAAAGTGATGCTCTTTGTAAGATCCTGGCGATCATCACTGCTTATGTTCTTGTGATCGGCATCATTGTGATCGTACTTTTCGGTGTTATCCCGCAGATTATCACCAGTTTGACGGATCTGGTCAATTTTATTCCGACTGCGGCACAGCAGCTTTATCATTTCTTTGATACTTTAGAAGAGCGTTTCCCTTCGCTGGATACGGAAGTGCTGAGAAATACGATCAACAATGCGATCCCGAACTTTATCAACTATGCGAAGGATTTTGCCGCAAATATGATACCGGCACTGTATTCGATCTCCATGTCCATCCTTAAATGGGTGCTGAACCTCTTTATTGCGATCATGGTTTCCATTTATATGCTGGCTGACAAACGACCTCTGATCAATTCCTGTAAAGCTGTTGTCTATGCATTTGTCCCGGTAAAATATATCCAGCTGATCCTGGATGTTTCTGCAGAAGCCAATCGTCTGTTCAGCAGTTTTATCGTCGGAAAGGCGATCGACTCTACGATCATCGGAGTGCTCTGTTTTGTACTGATGCTGATCCTGAGACTTCCTTATGCCGTGCTGATCAGCGTAATCGTCGGAATCACAAACATGATCCCTTATTTTGGTCCATTCATCGGTGCCATTCCAAGTGCGATCATCCTGCTTTTTATCAGTCCGCTCAAAGCCGTGATCTTTGTTGTCATGGTATTTGTATTACAGCAGTTTGACGGTCTGATCCTCGGACCGAAAATCCTCGGAGATTCTACCGGTCTGAAGCCGCTGTGGATCATCTTCGCCATCACGGTCGGCGGCAGTATTGCCGGGGTCCTTGGTATGTTCCTCGGTGTTCCGGCAGTCGCATTTATACGCTATCTGATCCAGCGTCTTATCAACCATCAGCTTCAAAAGCGTGACGAATCACTTCCGGAACATCTGCAGCCGTTTGAGTTTGATAGTACAAAGCACTGATGTAAAGTAAAATCTGCTGGCTGCCTGCGGAAAATCGAAAACGTTCCGCATCAAAAAATAGTCCGAAACAACATAAGGCGTTTACACCGGAAATTCTCCGCTGTAAACGCCTTCTTTTTATTTTTTCTTTTTTTCATCCCCGATCAGGTGCTTTACTTCCTGAAAAGATTTCTGCATGGTCACCAGTTTCTTGTTCAGCTTTTTCTTTTCATAGACTGCCATGCCAATGCGATCACGAACATTCTGTCTTCGTGCCATTTTTCCTCCACCGAACGAAACGGATAGTCCGGTTTCTATTTTGTTTCTATATAATATGACATCTGTTTACCGGCTGATGATCATTTTATAGATTGGATTTCCCATACTTGAGAATTTTTCTTCGTACTCGGTCATCACGTTGCCTTCATTCATGTTTTCATCATGATGCAGGTCAAAGGTGCAGCCGTCCAGGTTCCAGCCGGCGATCTCCCTTTGTTCCAGTGCAAAATCAAACAGTCCGCGGTTATCGGTCTTGAATTCTACTTTGCCATCCGGCACAAGGATCTGGTCATAGCGTGCCAGAAATTCTTTTGACGGCAGTCTGCGTCTTGCATGGCGATCCTTCGGCCATGGATCTGAGAAATTCAGGTAGATCTTTGCCACTTCGTCTTTTGCAAAGATTTCCGGAAGTTCACTGGCATCGATACACAGATAAAGCAGATTCGGCAGGGCTTCTTCTGTCGGAAGCTGCTCTCTTTTCTGTACGGCACGCAGAAGAACGCTCGTATAACGCTCGATTCCGATGTAGTTGATCTGTGGATTTCTCTTTGCCATCTCAGTGATAAACTGCCCTTTTCCCATCCCAACTTCGATATGGATCGGATTTTCATTTCCAAATACTGTATTCCATTTTCCTTTTTTATCTGCCGGTTCCTTGATTACCCAGTCACAGTTTCTGATCACTTCATCCGCTCCCGGTATATTTCTTAAACGCATTTATTTTCCTCCAATTTTATGTTTGTGCAAGCACATCGTGCTTTCAGGCTTTTGGCCCTGGCATTTATGACATTGAGATTTGTCAGTAACTGATGCCATACGGATTGTTCCGTACTGCGTACTCTCACAAGCAAGCTTGCATCGTCTTTTTGACCTTTTAGCCCTGGCATCATATAAATTTTATATACTAGGTATCGCTGACTTTCTTCTGAGTTATACCCATGTATTCTATCATATCCATTCTAATTGTGCAAAACAACCATAAAATTTTTTTATTTTTTTGAGAATTTTGCATATGGAAATCAAGTGGAAATCGTGTATAATGTAAGCTGTCAGACGGAGTGAAAAAAGGACTACCTATTTATAATGGGTATCTGTGAACATGATTTTACGGTTGTCTGGCAATAATCATATAAAGGCAGAAGTGTCAGGGCAATAAACTTCTGCAGTTTTTTGTGGGCTGGGCTGTGCTTTTGCATATGTTCAGCTTGAATTTCAAAGCTGCAACTATACTATACTAAAGGAGGGATGCACATGGATCTCGTCATCAAGCGTCTGTCTTCAATCGAAGAGGCCTCAGCCGGTATCATTGAGGCTGCCGAGAACGAAAAGAAGGCACTGGAACAGCAGATGCGTGAACGTATTCAGGCATTTGATGAAGAGGCTGAGAAAGCTACGCAGGAGAAGCTTGATCAGATTCGTTCCAGCTTAAATGAAGAAATGCAAAAAAGTCTTGCCGATCTGCAGAAAGCAACTGAAGATTCGATTCAGGCAATCGAAAATGATTACAATCAGAATCATGAAAAGCTTGCTGCCGGATTGATCGCAAAAATGATCGAGGAGTAAAATTATGGGAAATCTGTTAGCCTACAGCGGTACAGCGACCAAGATTCGCGGTATGCGAAGGAAGCTTCTGACCGCTAAAGATTTTCAGCATCTCGCCTCTTTGACATCCGTTTCCGATGCCATCGGATTTCTGAAAACAAAGTCCGCCTATGCTGGTATTTTCGCAAATTCCAACGAAAATTCCCTGCACCGCGGAGAGATCGAGAAAATGCTCACAAACGCAATCTACACGGATTTCCAGAGTATCTACCGTTTCGCAACCATACATCAGCGTAAAATCCTGGATCTGTACTTCCGCAGATACGAGATCGGACTTCTGAAAACCTGTATGCGAATGGTATTTGACCACAGAGATGTTGAATTGAATTTCGATATTTTCAAAGATTTCTTTGAAAAACACTCGGACATCAATTTGACCGCTCTTTCCAACTGTAAAACTCTGGATGAGTTTGTAAGCCTTCTGAAAGGAAGCATCTACTATCGTCCTTTATCTCTTCTCTCCGGTCTGTCCGAACCTACTTTGTGGGATTACGAGATGGCACTTGACCTGTGCTATTTCAAATGGTTCTGGGACAGCCGCAAAAAGGTTCTGACTCGTGACGAAGAAAGAATCTTTATGGACGATTACGGTGTCAAAATGGATTTGCTGAACATACGTTGGATTTATCGTTCCAAGCATTTTTACAACATGAGCAATGCGGACGTCTATGCACATCTGATCGGTATCCAATACCGTCTTCAGACCTCTCAGATCAAAGAGATGGTCGAAGCTGCAACTACAGATGAACTGACCGCAGCCATCAGAAATACTTACTACGGACGACATTTCCCGGAGGAAGCAAAACTTTCACTGGACGATGCCTATTATCAGATCCGTTATCGTGTTCAGCGTAAGAACGCAAAGGAGGATCCATTCTCCATTGCAGTTATCATTTCATATCTCTATGAGAAAGAACATGAGGTTGACGACCTCACAACCACGCTTGAGTGCATCCGATACGGTCTTCCGACCAGTGAGACGCAAAAATATATTTCAAATCTGAAAAGGGGGTGTAATCGTTGATTGAGAAAATGAAATTTCTGAGCGTTACCGGCCCGAAAGAAGACATCGACCGTGTGGTGAATGACTATTTATCCAAATACGAAATTCATCTGGAAAATGCTCTTTCCGAGCTTAAGACTGTCAAGTCTCTTCGTCCTTATATTGAGATCAATCCTTATAAAGACAAGCTCACAAAAGCAGAAGAATTCGCTTCCATGCTCGGTACGGATAAAAATCAGGAAAACCCAACCGGCACTATTTCGATTGAAGAAGCTTCTGAGACTCTCGCAACTCTGGAAAGCAAATTTTCTGATATTTATACAAGAACCAATGCTCTGGAAGCAAAGAAGGAAGATCTGAAAGCTTCTTATGAACGTTTAAGACCGTTCCTTGGATTCGATTTTGATATTCACAGCGTACTGCAGTTTAAGTTTATCAAATATCGTTTCGGTAAGATCACACGCGATTACTACAAAAAACTGGAGCACTATGTCTACGAAAATCTGGACACCGTGTTCTATCGCTGCAGCGAAGATGAGCAGTATGTATGGGGTGTTTACTTTGTGCCGGCGGGCAGAGCCGGACAGATCGATGCCGTATTTTCTTCCCTGCACTTTGAACGCATCCACCTTCCGGATGAATACGAAGGTATTCCACAGGAAGTCGGTACAAAACTTCAGTCTGATATCCATGATCTTGATGTCCAGCTTCAGGAGTGCCGTGAAGAAAGTGCGAAACTGCTCAACGAGTACAAAAACAAAGTCCTGCTTTGCAGAGACAAATTCCGTTCACTCACTTCAAACTTTGATGTGCGTAAACTTGCAGCCTGCACAAAAGAAGGTAAACAGGTCTTCTACATTCTGTGTGGCTGGATGACGGAAAGCGATGCCGCTCGTTTTGAAAAAGACGTAGCCGATGACAAGAATCTGTTCTGTCTGATCGAAAGCAATGAAGATCAGGATAAAGACAGCACACTGACACCGCCTACCAAATTGAAAAACCCTGGTATCTTCCGTCCGTTTGAATTATTCGTTCGTATGTACGGTCTTCCGTCTTACAATGAGATCGACCCGACCATCTTCGTAGCACTGACCTATTCCTTTATTTTCGGTGCCATGTTCGGTGATGTCGGTCAGGGACTCTGCCTGGTGATCGGCGGTGCCCTGCTCTACCATTTCAAAAAAATGGAACTCGCAGCATGCTTAAGCAGTGCCGGAGTCTTCTCTACGATCTTCGGTTTCCTGTTCGGCAGTTTCTTCGGTTTTGAGGATGTCATACCTGCACTCTGGATGCATCCGAAGGATGCAATGACAACGCTTCCGTTTATCGGTACTATGAACACCGCTTTCGTTGTTGCCATCGCATTTGGTATGTTCCTGATCCTGACAACGATGGTTCTGCATATTATCAATGCAGTCCGCAGAAAAGATGCTGAGAACATCTTTTTTGATACAAACGGTATCGCCGGTTTTGTATTCTACGGTGCGATCGTTGCAGTCGTTTTCTTATTTATGACAGGTCATGCCATCCCGGCAGCCGGTGTTCTGGTGGTTATGTTCCTCATTCCGCTGATCCTGATCGGCTTCAAAGAGCCGCTCGGTAAACTGGTCGAGAAAAAAGCAGATGCTATGCCAAAAGAAAAAGGCATGTTCCTTGTAACTGCATTTTTCGAACTGTTTGATGTATTACTGAGCTACTTCTCCAACACGCTGTCTTTCGTGCGTATCGGTGCTTTCGCCGTCAGCCACGCAGCTATGATGGAAGTAGTCCTGATGCTTGCCGGAGCCGAATCCGGAAACATCAACTGGATCGTTATCGTACTTGGTAACGTTTTTGTATGTGCAATGGAGGGTCTGATCGTTGGTATCCAGGTACTTCGTCTGGAATACTACGAAATGTTCAGCCGTTTCTATAAAGGCGAAGGACATCCATTCACACCATTTGTTAAAAAATCCGTTGATTAACATTTAAAAGCAAAATAACGGAAATAAAATATTTTATATTTGTGAGTTCATAATCACACACGATTAAGGAGGAAATTACTATGTCAACTATTACAAAATTCATTTTTATCGCAGCACTGCTTCTGAGCATCGTCGTACCAACCGCAGCATTTCTGATCGGTGAAAAGAACCGTGGACGCTTCAAAACCACACTTGGCATCAACTGCTTCCTCTTCTTTGGAACCATGGCTCTTGCCGTTATCATGATCTTCACAGGCGACGGTTCTGTAGCACTGGCAGCTGATACTGCTTCTGCATCTGCAAGCGGTCTGGCAGCTGGTATGGGTTATCTGGCAGCTGCACTGGTAACCGGTCTTTCCTGCATCGGTGGTGGTATCGCCGTTGCAAACGCAGCAAGTTCTGCTCTGGGTGCTATCAGTGAAGACGGAAGCATCTTTGGTAAATCCATGATCTTCGTAGCCATGGCCGAAGGTATTGCTCTGTACGGTCTGATCATCTCCTTCATGATCCTTGGTAAACTTTAATTTCCTGTTCGCATATCAGGAGGCAATTAATTTATGAAAATGTTCTTAATCAGTGATAACGTCGATACTCTGACCGGCATGCGTCTGGCAGGCGTAGAAGGCTGTATCGTGCACGAACGTGCGGAACTTCGTAAAGCACTGGAAGATGCAATTGCCAATAAAGAAAACGGTATTATTCTCCTGACCGAAAAATTCGGTCGGGAGTTTCCGGATATTATTGATGATGTCCGCTTAAACCGCCGTCTTCCACTTCTTATCGAAATCCCTGACCGCCACGGTACCGGCCGCAAACCGGACTTTATCACTTCCTATGTAAGCGAAGCAATCGGAATAAAATTATAAAGAAGGTGAGATATTTTGACTACGGAAGAAAAGCTTAAATATTTTGAAGAATCTTCTCTGGAAGAGGCCAGAAAACAGGCTTCTGCCATGATTGAAGAATATAAAGTAAATCTGGACAAGGTAGAAAAAGAACACAAAGCAACCACTCTTCGCCAGTCTGATTTACAGTTAAAAACAGAAAGCGACAATCTGAAGAGAAACAACAATATGGCTCTTTCCAAAGAGCAGCTTCAGATCAAGCGTAAGATCACACAGAAACAGAATGAACTGAAAGAAAAGCTTTTTGTCGAAGTAAAACAGCTGCTTGAAGATTACATGACTACTTCAGCATATCAGCAGCTGCTGATCAAACAGATCAAAAACATTCAGAAAGAGGCCGGTTCCGGAAAACTGATCCTTTACATTGACCCTGCAGACTCCGACAAACGTTCCAGTCTCCAGGTCGCAACCGGAGCTCCTGTTACCGTTTCTGAATATTCCTTTATGGGCGGCACAAGAGCCGTTCTTCAGGATCGCAACATCCTGATCGACAATTCTTTCGCTTCCAAACTGGAAAAGTTAAAAGCAGACTTCTCATTTAACGGAGGTGCTACAAATGCATAAAACAGGTACTATTTACGGCAT
This sequence comes from Hominisplanchenecus sp., assembly GCF_046967715.1. Lineage (NCBI taxonomy): Bacteria > Bacillati > Bacillota > Clostridia > Lachnospirales > Lachnospiraceae > Hominisplanchenecus > Hominisplanchenecus sp. The sequence goes on along the minus strand of NZ_JBKVNQ010000011.1, from coordinate 23,763 downwards.
TAACGGTCCTGTTATTTACCTGAAAGGCAACACAGGATTTCAGATGGCTGAAATGGTCTACGTCGGAAAAGAACGTCTGGTAGGCGAAGTTATCCGTCTGACAAACGATATCACGACCATTCAGGTCTTCGAGGAAACCACAGGACTTCGTCCTGGTGACCCGGTAGAAGCTACCGGCGATGCTATTTCCGTAACACTTGGCCCTGGTATCCTCAACAATATTTTTGACGGTATCGAGCGTCCGTTAAGTGAGATCGCAAAATCCTCCGGTAAATACATCAGCCGTGGTGTCAGCGTTGATTCTTTGGATACGGAGAAAAAATGGCAGACACATATCACCGTAAAACCGGGTGAATTTGTTTCTGGCGGCACGATCATCGCAGAAGTTCAGGAAACACAGGCAATCGTCCACAAATCCATGGTTCCTCCGAACATTTCCGGTACTGTGCTGGAAGTTGCAATGGATGGAGAATACACGATCAACGAACCGATCGTAACCGTTCAGCTTGCAAACGGAAAAGAAGAAAAACTGACACTGGCCCAGAAATGGCCGATCCGTGTTCCGCGTCCGACTGCTGCAAGATTCGCAGCAAGCAAACCGCTGATCACCGGACAGCGTATCCTCGATACTCTGTTCCCGATCGCCAAAGGTGGTACTGCTGCTATCCCTGGCGGTTTCGGTACCGGAAAAACCATGACACAGCATCAGATCGCCAAATGGTCCAACGCCGACATCATCATCTACATCGGCTGTGGTGAGCGTGGTAACGAGATGACACAGGTTCTGGAAGAGTTCTCTGAACTGGTTGACCCAAGAAGCGGCAAACCTCTGATGGACCGTACTACTCTGATCGCCAATACTTCCAACATGCCGGTAGCTGCCCGTGAGGCTTCTATCTATACCGGTATCACACTGGCTGAGTATTACCGCGATATGGGTTACGACGTTGCGATCATGGCAGACTCCACTTCCCGTTGGGCTGAGGCACTTCGAGAGCTGTCCGGACGTCTGGAAGAAATGCCTGCAGAGGAAGGTTTCCCTGCTTACCTGGCATCCCGCCTTTCCGCTTTCTACGAGCGTGCCGGCATGATGCAGACCTTAAACGGCTCCGAAGGAAGTGTTTCCATCATCGGTGCGGTTTCCCCTCAGGGCGGTGACTTCTCCGAACCGGTCACACAGAATACCAAACGTTTCGTACGCTGCTTCTGGGGACTGGATAAATCCCTGGCATATGCAAGACATTTCCCGGCTATCCACTGGCTGACCAGTTACAGTGAATATGTAAATGACCTGGCACCATGGTACCGTGACAATGCCGACAAGAATTTCGTAGACGAACGAAATCAGCTGATGGCGATCCTGAACCAGGAAAGCAACCTGATGGAGATCGTAAAACTGATTGGTAGTGATGTACTTCCGGATGACCAGAAACTGACACTGGAGATCGCCAGAGTCATCCGTCTGGGATTCCTTCAGCAGAATGCATTCCACAAAGACGATACCTGTGTTCCGATCCGCAAACAGTTCCTGATGATGGATCTGATCCTGTATCTGAACACAAAGGCAAAAGCCCTGGTTACCATGGGTATGCCGATGTCCATTTTGAAAGAAAGCAACATTTTTGACCGCATCATTTCCGTGAAATACGATGTTCCAAATGACCGTCTGGATATGTTCGATGACTACCGCAAAGAAGTCGATCGTTTCTATGACGAAGTACTTGAAAAGAACGCTTAGGAGGAAAAGAAATGTCAATAGAATATTTAGGCCTGAACGAGATCAACGGCCCTCTGGTCGTTCTGGAAGGCGTGCAGAATGCCTCCTTTGAAGAAATCGTAGAGATCGTTGTGGATAACAACGAAAAGAAACTCGGTCGTATCGTAGAGCTCTACGAAGACAAAGCCGTTATCCAGGTATTTGAGGGAAATGAAGGTATGTCCCTTAAAAATACCCACACAAAGCTGACCGGACATCCGATGGAGCTTGCCGTATCACTGGACATCCTCGGCCGTACCTTCAATGGTATCGGACAGCCGATCGATGGTCTGGGTGATATCTATCCGGAAGCACACATCAATGTAAACGGTCTGCCGCTGAACCCGGTTACCCGTGAATATCCGCGTAACTACATTCGTACCGGTATTTCCGCAATCGATGGTCTGACCACTCTGATTCGCGGACAGAAGCTTCCGATCTTCTCCGGAAACGGTCTGCCACATGACCGTCTGGCAGCTCAGATCGTAAAACAGGCTTCTCTGGGTGATAATTCCGATGAAAAATTTGCGATCGTTTTCGCAGCTATGGGTGTTAAATATGACGTAGCAGAATTCTTCCGCAAGACTTTCGAAGAAAGCGGTGTTTCTGACCACGTAGTTATGTACCTGAACCTGGCAAACGACCCGGTTGTAGAGCGTCTGATCACACCGAAAGTTGCCCTCACCGCAGCAGAGTATCTGGCATTTGAAAAAGGCATGCACATCCTGGTTATCTTAACCGATATGACATCCTTTGCAGAGGCCATGCGTGAGGTTTCTTCCTCAAAAGGTGAGATTCCTTCCCGTAAAGGTTATCCTGGATACCTCTACAGTGAACTGGCTACAATCTACGAACGTGCCGGTATCGTAGAAGGCGTCGAAGGTTCTGTAACACAGATCCCGATCTTGACTATGCCGAATGATGATATTACACACCCGATCCCTGACCTGACCGGTTACATCACCGAAGGTCAGATCGTACTGGATCGTCAGCTGCACGGACAGGCAATCTACCCGCCGATCAACGTACTGCCTTCTCTGTCCCGTCTGATGAAGGACGGTATCGGTGCAGGTTACACAAGAGAAGATCATCAGGATGTTGCAAACCAGTTATTCTCCTGCTACGCAAAAGTTGGAGATGCAAGAGCCCTGGCATCCGTTATCGGTGAGGACGAACTTTCTCCTCTGGATAAAACCTATCTGAAATTCGGACAGGCATTCGAGCATACCTTTGTCGGACAGGGCGAGGACGAGAACCGTTCTATCGTTGAGACTCTTGATCTTGGCTGGAAACTTCTGCGTATGCTGCCAAGAGAAGAACTTGACCGTATCGATACGAAGATCCTGGATAAATATTATAACGAATAGAGGTGAGCCTATGGATCCGAATACCTTCCCTACGAAGGGCAATTTAATTCTGGCAAAAAACTCCCTCGCACTTGCCAAACAGGGCTATGTGCTGATGGACAAAAAAAGAAATATTCTGATCAGGGAACTTATGGGACTCATCCAGCAGGCCGAATCCATTCAGAAAGAAATTGATTCTACCTTCCGCATGGCTTATGCCGCACTGCAGATGGCAAACATCAAACTGGGTATCAGCCTTGTGGAAGAAATCTCCTACTCCGTACCGGTTGAGGATTCGATCCGCATCCGCACAAGAAGTATCATGGGTACGGAGATCCCCCTGGTAGAAGCTGATACCAGACCTGCTTTCCCGACTTACGCTTACTACAGTACAAACATTGCACTGGACCAGGCAAAAGCCTCATTTGAAAAAGTAAAGCAGCTTTCCATCAAGCTTTCCATGATCGAAAATTCAGCTTACCGGCTGGCAAACAATATCAAAAAAACCCAGAAGCGTGCCAACGCTCTGAAAAATATTACCATCCCACGTTATACCGTTCTTACAAAAGACATTCAGAATGCACTGGAAGAAAAAGAGCGTGAAGAATTCACCCGACTGAAGGTCATCAAAAGAATGCAGAGCAAGAAGGCTTAACAAGTGGATTTCCCGAACCTGGCGGACAATTTTTTGTCCCCTGGGTTCTGTCTTTTTTCTCCCACAGTTCTCTCATATTTCAAACGTAAAATCTTTATTCAGGCAGAACACACTTAAGACCCGGAATGTGATCCCGGTCAGGTCTGCTGACATTTACCTGTCAGAATATGTGTTTTCTCTTGACTTTCTAAGCTAAATCTTGTAAAATTCTTATGTAATAATTTTGTAATATATTTAACATGATTTCAAAATCTTGATCTTCATGATTTTTAAAAGGAGCAATTTATGAAAAAGCAGATTATCGTTACCATGCTTTTAGCAGCAGCACTTGGCACAGTCAGTCCTTCTATGAAAGCGGAAGCAAAGTGGAGGGCAGATGCAAACGGCCGCTGGTATACCATCAAGGCTGCACCGGGCTACGCTGTTGGCTGGAAGCAGATCGGTAAGTATACTTACTATTTTGAAAAAAACAAATACGCCGTAACCGGCTGGAAATTGATCAATAAAAAATGGTACTATTTTGATATAAAAGGCAGGCTGCTCGCCAATCGCTGGGTAGATGGATATTATCTTTCTGCTGACGGCTCCATGGCTGCAAGCACTGTGATTACCTCCGGGGATCAAAGTTACACGATTGATGCAAACGGAAACATTGTCCGGGATCCTTCTTCTGCAGACGATTCTAACATCCTGATTCCCGGCGTGACGGAAAACAAAAATACCTGGGTAGAGAATGATGGTAAGTATTATTACTACAACTACAAAGGTAAACTTGCAAAAGGCTGGCTGCGTATCCGTGACAAAACTTATTATCTTAATACCGAAACTGGAGAACGTTACAGTGGCTGGCTCAAATACAACGGCAAATATTATTACTTTGATGCTGAAACCGGCCTGATGCTGAAAGGCTGGAACAAGATCGGCAACTATACATACTTCTTTAAAACAGACGGTTCTGCACCGAGAAAGTGGAAAAAGATCAAAGGCAAATATTATTACTTCGGTAAAAAAGGCCGTATGTACACCAACAGGATCATCAGCAAAAAGTATTATGTAAATGCCGCCGGTGAACGTACTTATGGTTTCGCTCAGATTGGTGCCGACACTTACTATTTCCATCCGACAACCGGAAAGATTATGACCGGCTGGGTACTGATTGGCAGCAAATATTATTACTTTGATGCAAACGGTAAAATGGTCACCGATACCTGGATCGGCAAACGCTACCTGAAATCAAACGGTCAGATGGCAAAGAGCTGCTGGGTAGGTGCTTACTATATAAACAAAAAGGGAAACCGTACCAGAAAGACACGTTCTACCGGAATCTGGACACAGAAAGGCAAAACCTACTTCCTGGATTCCAATTACCAGAAAGCAAAAAACCAGTGGGTCGTTTCTGCAAGCGGCAGATATTATTATACAGATGAGAACGGCATTGTCCTCACCAACCAGTGGGTAGGCAATTATTATGTAGGAGAAACTGGTGCAAGAGTCACCAGCCAGAAACTGCAGATTGATGATAAGACTTACTATTTTACTTCCGACGGAAGCAAAGCAACCGGTATTGTTACCCTGAACGGCAAAACCTATTTATTTGACCGTAACGGAGTCATGGTTACAGGATGGTATAATAACAGCGTCGCAACGTTCTATTTTCTTCCGACGACCGGTGAAATGGTCAAGAGCCAGATCATGATCATTGACAACGTATTCTACTCTTTCGATGCAAATGGATATATGACTGACCAGAATGCTTCCGATTCCGATCTGACATTCGGTTCCAAAATTGCAGCTTATGCGACTCAGTTTATCGGAAATCCATATGTTTACGGCGGAACCAGCCTGACAAACGGTGCAGACTGCTCCGGTTTTACGCAGTCCGTCATGAGCCATTTTGGCATCAAGATCCCTCGTACCGCCGACCAGCAGGCAATCGGCTACGATGGCACAACAACCAAATATGCTACCGCAAAAATCATTTCCATCAACAATATCCAGCCCGGAGATCTGGTATTTTATTACCAGCCAATCTCACACGTTGGGCTTTACATCGGAAACGGGCTGATTGTACACGCCTCTACAGAGGCAGCTTACCCGGTGGGCGGTATTAAGACCTCACCATTTAACTTTGCTACGATCCGTGCGATTGTACGCTACTGGTAAGCAAATGCAGAGAGGTTTTAGAATGTGCAAATGAACGAATTCCTCGAAGGCACGCTCTCGCTACCTCACATTGGCAGCGGTACATAACCGACCAAAATACGGTCGCTAAGTACCGGCCATGTTCGAGTACCTTCTTAGGAATTGTTCATTTTGCACATTGCCAAAAGTTCCTGGCTTGCCAGGAGTCGCTTAAGCGGAACAGTCCTTCAGGCCAGGGTACAAAACACAGAACAGAAAAAGACAGAGATAGAGTAACGGAAACTTGCTGCCGTCACTATGCCTCTGTCTTTTGTTGTCTGGCACAATTTACACTTCTATCGTATAATTTTAGTTTCTTATTGTTTATGTTGATTTTAATTGTTTTTTAAAAATATATTGAAATAATGAGAGTTATATGATAATATACTTTCAAAGCATATTTCTTAACGTTCTTGGCATCCTGCCATCTATATTTTCTAATCACATTTCAGAAATTCATGCTTTTCAATCAAACAAATCAATTTAAAAAGCAGGAGTTTCAAACTGTTAAAAAGAAAGCATAGACCGTATGGCTGGCACATTTTTGTACGCTCCTGCAAAAAGGAGGTACTGCCTGTGGCTAAAAAAGAACAACCAACTGCAAACCGTAATTACAAGGATACGGTATTCCGTATGCTGTTTTCTGACCGCAAAAATTTATTATCTCTTTATAATGCAGTCAGCGGTTCTCATTATGATGATCCGGAAAAACTGGAAATCATCACACTGGAAAATGCCATTTATATGGGAATGAAAAATGATCTGGCTTTCATCATCGGTACAGACTTGTTTCTGTATGAACATCAGTCTACTTATAGTCCAAATATGCCATTGCGAGATTTATTCTATATTTCCAGTGAATATCAGAAATTGGTCGATCATAAATCGCTTTACTCTTCATGCCTGCTGAAAGTCCCGGCACCACAGTTTATCGTATTTTATAATGGAACTGAAAAAAAGAAAGATCATTGGGTAAACCATTTGTCGGAAGCTTTTGAAAATCTGTCCGGTGAACCAAAACTGGAGCTGGAAGTTCTGACCTTAAACATCAATGAAGGGCATAATGAAGAGCTGATGGAACAATGCCAGACTTTAAGAGAATATGCACAGTATGTAAATTGTGTCCGTAAATATGCGGAGGAATTGGAATTGAATGAAGCAGTCAAGCTGGCTGTTGATGAATGTATCCGTAATAACATTCTCTCCGAATTTCTTCGTGCAAATAAATCGGAGGTGATCTCGATGAGTATATTTGAATACGATAAAGAAGAGGAAGAACGAAAACTCAGAAAAGCTGAATATGAAGCTGGTGTAGCTGATGGACTTAATACTGCAAAAAAAGATGCCGCTATTGCTTTTGCAGAACTTCATGTGCCGATTGAGCAAATTGCCCTCGCATTGAAAGTAGATGTGGAAGCAGTAAAAAAATGGCTTCGTGAAACAGGTAAATAAAAATTGACCGTTGGTTTCCCGGCAGGTGTAAAGAACTGAAATGCCGCACATTTTAAAATAGTGTTTGCAAAAGAATAGTATTGCATGTGCAAATGAACGAATTCCCCGAAGGGCACGTAAAAGTGCCTTCTTGGGAATTGTTCATTTTGCACATTGCCGTACGTTTTTGAACAGCCATAGTTTTTAAAAACACTTCATATCATATTTTACACGCTGGCAGGAAACAGCCTTCCACACCGCCAGTGTACGCAAACAGGTTTTAGAACCAAAGCCTTCCGCATCAACTTTCTTGTGTACAAAACAAAAAAGACAGAGGCACAGTGACGGAAATTTACTACCGTTACAGTGTCTCTGTTTTTTCGTGTTTTGTAATTTGGCCTGAAAGGACTGTTCCGCTTAAACGCCCCCCCGGCAAGCCAGGAGCTTTTGGCAATGTGCAAAATGAACAATTCCCAAGAAGGTACTCGAACATGGCCGGTACTTAGCGACCGTATTTTGGTCGGTTATGTACCGCTGCCAATGTGAGGTAGCGAGAGCGTGCCTTCGGGGAATTCGTTCATTTGCACATTTACATAAACCTCCACAACTTTTTATTTTACTTTTACTGTTACGATCGCTTTCTTCTTTCCGGCTTTGACCGTAATCTTCGCTGTTCCGGCTTTCTTGGCTTTCACCACTCCTTTTGCATTTACAGTAGCTACTTTTTTATTGCTGCTGGTAAATGTTACTTTATCGGAAGCGGTGATCGGCTGAAGCTCTGCTTTGATTTTATAGCTCTTCTTTTTCTTTAAAGTAATCTTCTTTTTGTCCACTGTAATTTTCTTTACGGCAACTTTCTTTTTCTGTACTTTTACGTTGAATGAAGTACTGTAACCGCTGGCAAGTGTTACCGTAATTTTTGCTGTTCCGATCTTCTTTCCTTTGATCGTACCATTCTTAGAAACGGTTGCTGTTTTTGTATCACTGCTCTTATAAGAAACAATCCTGTCAGTCGAAGGCATTCTTATGGTTTTTATTTTGTAAGAGCTTTTCACTTTCAATGGAACCGTCACATCCGACTTCACATTCAATTCCACGTATGGTGTCTGTGCAACTTCCAGTGGAACATACGTATCTGCTTTTGCAAAACATGCACCAAAAACACTGGATTTTCCATAGTGATCAGCAGTTAAAATATACTGCTTTCCTTTTTCCAGCTTGCAGTTCAGTGTACCGATCGCCATTCCTTTCGACTGATATCCGCTGACTGTTTTTTCGTATACACGGAACCAGCAGGATTTCTGCCAGTAGTCTGCACCATATCCGGTGACGCTCACATAGTAAGCACCGCTTTTATCCGGTGTAAACCAATAATACGCAGTTTCTCCGTCCGTGTACTTTAAAGAAGGATAGGATTTTTTCATATCCAGTTTGTTGGAGCTGTTCAGTGACAGGTCACGTATCGTGATCGGATAACCAGTTCCTGTCAATTTCTCCTTCTCTCCATTATCACTGTTCATGGATAACGTTTTCAGAGACACTCTGACCTGGTAATTTCCCTTTGCACCAGCCATACCCGGATTGTTTACAACATTTGATATATCATTCCCGTTTGCATCCAGAAACATAACATTAAATGCATATTTATAATCATCTGTAAGAGAAAAAGCAGTACCATTATCCCAATCAAACGAATAAGTCTTTGTGCCATTTTCATATTCGACTGTCAGTTTCGCCCCATCCGGGGAAATGGTTTCAAAATCTGCATTGTAGAAAACATCTCTGGCATTTGCTTTCTGCAGGGTAACGTTTTTAATATCTGGAGCTTTGCGGAAGGTGATCGTACCCGTTCCCTGCACCTGTCCATCTACAGAATCCTGCAGTTCCAGACAGAATGTATAAGATTCTGTATTGTTCAGCTTTTCTGCAAAATACAGTGCATCGGAAGAGTAATCATCCAGTACGTGAATGTTCATATTTTCCGGGAAATTAAGATCAACATAATAATATCCTGTTTCTTCCGGTGTAAACGTGAAATAATATTTCTGTCCGACCTGTGAGAAACTTCTGGTGTATGTCTGGTTCAGTACCAGTGGCACTTCCAGTTCATCACTCTGTTCCTGTACAGAAGCATCTGTGCTGTTTGCTGTATTTACATCGTCTGTTACATTTGCAGTTTCTGTCAGTTTTTCCGTATCTGCCAGTTCTGCTGCCTGTGCTGTTACACCCATTGTGCCGGCGGCAATCACTGCTGCCAGCAATATTCCATAATATTTTTTCTTCATCTGAACCTCCTGATTCTTTTACTTCTTATTTTCATTTATTACTTTTGACAATCATCAGTATACTACATCTTAGAAACTCCCTGTAATATCTTTGGTTCTATCTCCTTTCTCAGGTCTTCCGTCTTTTTTCCTGTTCCGGTTGCTGTAAAAAATCCCCCCTGAGATATTCCAGCAGCATCAGGTACAACACAACTGCTGTCAGGATTTTCCAAAAGGGGATTCTATATCTGCAAATCAAATTACATCATTTTACTTTTACCTTGCATTTTGCTGTTATTTTTCCGGATTTTACAGTGATCACCGCTGTTCCCTTTCCGTCGTAGGCTGTATGATAACACACCATTCTGAAAAATTATGTTCTTTTTTTGGAATGGACTCCTCTTTCTTCAGACCGCACTTCACGCAGGTAACTCGCTGAATTCCTGCGTCTTAAAGTCAGATGCATTCCATTCATCCTCTGTTCCGATGTAACGTACTGCGAGCAGAGAAGTGAGATCTGTAACAAGCTTCGTTCCAACTGTTGTCACTGTTTTCGGGAACGTAATATACTGCAAAGAACCACATGCCGCAAATGCTACGGCTGCTGCAAGCATCGCCGCAAAAAGTTTTTTTCGTCTCATAATATTTTCATTCTATTTCTTATAAGATCCTCCCATATAGCAAAATTATAACGTAACAATATCCTGTTTTCAATCATATATCAGCGACATTCTTGTACTTAGGAGGATTATGCCATGAGCAAATTATAATTTTCTGATAATTCACTCATTTTTTATAAGTATACAAATATGCGATTTTTCACTTTTTTGACGTTTGGAAACATCACTTATCATTTCTTCACAAAACGTGCGTTTGTTTTTTGGAATTTATAAACACTGCCTTTGTGCACAAAAAATGTGGATAATGTTGATAACTCAGTGTATAACTCTATTTTTCAGCAAATTCGACATTTTTCACTGTGGATAACTCGTGCGTGAATCCACAGGAATTTATCCACACTCTGTTTATATCTCAAATCTTTTGTGCATTTTGCCAAACGGCTTTTTTTATTGTTTTTCTATTTAATTAGAATTGTCTTAATCAGCGTGTAAATATTTAAAATTATCTAATTATTTCATCTTAATTCCAGAAGACTTCCGCTTCCGCAAACAATGTGCAGCAAATCTATCTTATCATCCTTCAACCTTCAATTAAGATAAACACTCCGCAGAAACGCAGTATTTTTCCTTATAACGTAAGAAGGGAGCGTTCTTGCGAACACTCCCGTTTTAGTTCTCTGTTCAATTAATCTTATTCTTAAAAGTAACTTCTTGCTGCACAAGCGGTTCTGTAATCTACGCTTGATACGATGATACCAGTCTGTTCGTTACTTGCGTGAACAACCTGACCATTGCCGATGTACATGGATACGTGTCCGATACCGCTTCCGTTATCATAGAACAACAGATCGCCCGGCTGTAAATTGCTCATATCTACTGCAGTACCGCCGCCTGACTGAGATGCAGCTGTACGTGAAATGCTGATTCCGAAGTTTGCCAGGACAGACTGTGTAAATCCAGAGCAGTCTGTTCCGTTTGTCAGGCTTGTACCACCATATACATATGGATTACCAACAAACTGAAGTGCATAGTTTACAACGCTCTGTCTGAGAGAATCAGAACTGCTTGCATTTGACTGTGGAACATCTCCGGTATAGTCAGAACCCGATGGTGCAGAGCTGTCTGTCGTTGTACTTCCGGTGGTATCACCTGTTGTATAATCCGGTGTTGTCGTTGTATCGCCTGTGCCGTAATCCGGAGTAACGGTAACATCACCTGTGCTGTAATCTGGTGTTGTTGTCGCATCACCTGTCGTGTAGTCCGGTGTTGTTGTCGTATCACCTGTTGTGTAATCCGGTGTTGTCGTTGTATCCGTTGTTGTGGACGGTGCCTGTGTTTCCTGCTGTGTCTGATCACCTGTCCAATTCTGATTCTGCTGCTGAGATGCCTGTGCCTGCTGCTGTGCTGCATACGCTGCTTCTGCTTCTGCCTGCTGGCGTGCTGCTTCCGCTTCTGCTGCTGCCTGTGCCTCTGCAGCTGCCTGATACTGTTCAGCCATATATGCTGCATACTGTGCTTCATCTGCAGAACTTACTGCGGTAGAAGCGATTTCCTGTACGTTATAATCTAATTCCTGCTCAGATGCAAGCTGTTTTGCTTCTGCCGCTGCTACGATTGCTTCCTGTGCTGCATATGCTGCTTCGTTTGCATCCGCATTGTTCATCGCATTGATTGCTGCTTCTTTCATCTGATCTGCACGATCCAGAGCACTCTGTACTGCCTCTTCTCTTGCTGTACTCGTTTCGATGGATTCTGCCTCTACAAATTTTGTTTCACAGTCTACATAGTCGCTGGAAACATATCCAACTACGTCATTATCAACTGCTACTTTTACCCAGCCGTCTTCCTGATCAATAACCTGAAGCTGCTGTGAGTCTCCAACCAGTGCGATAACATCGGAATCGGTGCTTGCTTTCTTACGAACCATCAGAGTCTCTGTATTTACCGTAGCTACATCATCTCCGACTTCTGCTGCCAGCTCTTCTGCCTGTGCACCTGTTACAAAATAATCTTTGTTTACATATCCTGTAACATCTCCGGATTTGATCAGGTACCAGTCACCTGTCTGACCAATGATCTCTGCTGCTGAATTGTTATATAACTTTCCAACGATCTGACCTGTCTCTGTGCTTGCTTCATCACGAATATTTACATATTCATCAACCTGAGCAATTACCAGACTGTCATAACCGGTTGCAATCACTTTTTTTGTTTCGGAATTTTCCTTCTTTTCCTGACTTGCAATGATCTCAGCTCCGATTCCTGCTAATGGCATCTCCCCTGCTGCAAAAGCGGTAAGACCGGTGCTTGCGAAAATAACGCTTCCTGCAAGACAACATGCAGTGACTTTTACTACTCCTCTTTTCATTACTTATATCTACCTCCATGTATTGAAAACACTGTGTAATTTTCATTTATTACAAAACTGTTACATTTTTTACACGCTAATCATAACAAACCGGAGGTGTTTTGTCAACAGTAATTAATATCTTTTATAAGGATTTCATATATTTTTCAAATATTTTTTCACAGATATGAAGCCGTATTTGACTTTAAAAGAGGCTCTGCAAATTACTTTATACTTCTGCAATTCACGTATATTCCGCTTTGTTCCGGATATTAGCATTAAATACCGTGCTGAACGGACTCTACTGCATTTGCACCATCTGCTGCGGCTGTAATAATCTGACGTAACATTTTTGTACGCACATCACCGGCTGCAAAGATTCCCGTAACATTTGTGACACAATTTTCATCTGCCACGATATAACCTGCCTCATCTTTTTTAATTTCATCCGGAACCATGTTCGTATTTGGTTTCATACCGACAGCTACAAACACACCATCCACAGGAAGATGTTTCTTCGCACCTGTTTTCTTATTTTCAATAAACAGTGCCTCTACCTGATCTTCACCGCAGATTTCATTGACAACGGTATCCCAGATAATCTCCACATTCGGCAGAGCCATTAATTTCTTTTGCAGGCTCTTTGCCGCACGCAGCTCATCTCTTCTGTGAATCAGATAAACTTTCTTGCATCCTCTTGCAAGAAACAGGGCATCTCCGACTGCCACATCTCCGCCTCCTACTACGGCAACCGTTCTTCCCTTGAAAAATGCACCATCACAGGTCGCACAATAAGAAACACCCATGCCAGCCAGCTCTCTTTCACCCGGAACGCCCAGTTTTCTGTGGCTTGCCCCCGTACTGATGATAATATTTTTTGCATAAAAATCACCTTCATTTGTACGCACCGTTTTCTGTGTTTCTTCTATTATAATGTCTTTTACTTCTGCAATCTGAAATTTCGCCTCCAGTGCATCCGCATGAGAACGGAATTTCATGCCAAGCTCATATCCATTCATTCCCGGCAGTCCCGGATAATTATCCACCTCTGCCGTGTTCACTACCTGTCCTCCACTGATATATTCCTTTTCCAGAACCAGAGTATCCAGTCCCGCTCTCTGGGCATAGATCGCAGCACTTAAACCTGCAGGGCCCGAACCAATGATGATCAGATCATATGTTTTTTCCATTGTATTTCCTCCTGATATCCATTATTTTCCTGTTGCTTACCGTATATTCCTGAAATGCTATCCGATATTAGTATAGTCAATCTTTTTGTAAAATAAAAGCATTGACAAACGGTTTTTTTTAGATTATTATAATAATAATTATTACTAATATTATGATATCAGGATTAACTTGAAATTTTTAAGCTTGGCATCATTTATCTAAAGGAGAACATTATGGCAGTTTTAAAGTACAGTAAACAGCGAGAAGCCATCCGGGATTTTCTTGCTCACTCGGAAGAACATCCGACTGCTGATATGGTTTACATGAATTTGCGGGAGAGCTTTCCAAATATCAGTCTCGGTACGGTTTACCGCAATCTGTCCCTGCTCTCTGAGACCGGACAGATCCTCAAGTTAAATATGCGAGATAGTGCTGATCGTTTCGATGGCAGGATCACACCACACGATCACTTTGTGTGTGAAAGATGCCATTGTGTAGAAGATATCTTCCTGGATGATAACGAGGAGATCACCATCGCAGCACAAAAAAAATTTGATGGCAAAATCAGAAGTCACACGACTACTTTTTACGGAATCTGCAAAAAATGTTTAGCATAATATAGATATCTGCTAAAACAGGAAAATTCTATTGTTAAACACACTACAGTAAAAACCCCGCAAAACTTAATGAAAAAAACTATTAAAAAAGTCTTGACGGAAAGCAAAAGATGTGCTATCTTAATATCAGTAACAATTACTATTATTAATAGCAAGGATTCAACCTGTGAATGTTCAGAGCGTAAAAGTTTTGGATATCCCAGGATTAGCTTATTAAAAATCAAAGTGAAAAGGAGATCAAAAAAATGGCAAAATTTGTATGTACAGTATGTGGTTATGTTTATGAAGGCGAAGCAGCTCCGGAAGTCTGTCCAGTATGTAAAGCACCGGCTTCTAAATTCAAAGAGATGGATACAACAATGGCATGGGCTGCAGAGCACGAAGTAGGTATCGCTTCTGATGTTCCGGAAGACATCAAAGCTGACCTGAGAGCAAACTTCGAGGGTGAATGTTCTGAAGTAGGTATGTACCTGGCTATGGCAAGAGTTGCTCACAGAGAAGGTTATCCGGAAATCGGTCTTTACTGGGAAAAAGCAGCTTATGAAGAAGCTGAGCACGCTGCTAAATTTGCAGAACTGCTTGGTGAAGTTGTAACAGACAGCACAAAGAAAAACCTGGAAATGCGTGTAGAAGCAGAAAACGGTGCTACCGCAGGTAAAACAGATCTGGCAAAACGTGCAAAAGCTCTGAACCTGGATGCAATCCATGACACCGTTCATGAAATGGCAAGAGACGAAGCAAGACATGGAAAAGCATTCGCAGGTCTGCTTAAGAGATACTTCGGAGAATAATATTCAAGTCGAACGCACGCAGAAGTTGGAGTTTTCTCCGACCAGAATAAATTCATTTCCACGGAGGTGCCAGTATGGATTTAAATGAAACCATCTGTTTCTGTGCTGATGTGACAGCCGGAGATATCAAAAAAGCGTATGACGAAGGTCATACTACCGTTGATGCAATCGGTGAAGCAACCGAAGCCGGAACCCACTGCGGCGGCTGCCAGGATCGTATCGCTGAATTGCTGGAAGAATTTGCAAAATAATTCCAGACAGGTCAAAGCACTTGCTGCTCAATAAAAGCATTTGATCGGTATGGAAATATAAAATAAAAAATGCCCTGAACCAAAGGAGATATCTGTAGGATCATCTCCGGAAGTTCAGGGCATTTTTGTTTCTGCTTTTGGGACTTGTCAGATTTTTTGTGAACGTTTTAAAAAATCCATTATGCTATTTCCACCAGGGTTTTACAGAAGCAATCTTGCTGTCAAAACTTTGTATGTAGCCGTTTTTGCCATGGCATCCGTTGCCATATTATAAATCGTATCTGTATCTGTATTTGTCAGATCGTCCAATCCATCAAATACACTCAAAAGTTCCTGCGTGCGCTCCTGCAAAGTACCAGCCGGATTGCCATCTGCGTCTATCAGATTTGCATCCTCCTTCACAATCGCATAATCATAGGCATTCTGCATATGACTTTTTGCCATCTTAAGGGCTGTTATTGCCATTGCCGTATAATTCTGGCTCATGCCTGACTGTTTCTTGGCTTTGGATGCATAATCAAATGCTTTTTTTGCCCATTCAGCCGCCTTATCCGCATAACTGTTCATTTTCTTAAGATCAGAATCGTCCCATTTTAAAGGATCTTTTGTGGAGGAATTATCGCCATCCTGTGTTCCGCCATTATCATTTCCGCTGTTGTTATGATCTCCTGACACATCCGGATACTCCATAAATACGATTTTAGCTGTTCCCTCCGGAACTAACAACTCATCACTAAATGATTTTCCCACTGCCAGTGCACTTGCATACAGCTGTGATTTATCCAGGATATTTCCGTTCTTATCATAAAAGAAAACGTATTCGCCCCAGTTTGTTTTTCCTGTCTTTCCGTATTTTACCATTTTGAATTCTACATGCATATAGTAACTGCCTGTCCAACCGGATGGCTGATAAAAACTGTAGTTTGTGATTTTCATACGGTTTGATTCGTAACCCTGTTCACCGATGGTTTCCGGAATGACTACTTCTACATCGTCCCATTCAGCAGGGACAGTAACATTAATTTTTACTTTTTCTTTGCTGTAAGTATTTGTAAGCGTTATATAAGTGGAACCGGACTGTTTCGCTGTAATTGTCAGAGGAATCGACATTCCTTTCCATTTGCCCCATTTACAGGAAACAACCTTTGGATCCTTAATTTTAAATCGTATATTATTTACATTTTTCTGAATTTTAATATTGACCTTCTTTGACTTACCCGGCAAAATCTTGATTGCACCTTTGCTTACCGATACGTTATTTCGAACAGTAACTTTGCATGTCCACTTTTTGTTTCCTGCTGCCGCAGTGATCACTGCACTTCCCGCTTTTTTCCCTTTTACAACTCCCTTAGAAGAAACAGCTGCGATCTGCTTTTTCGAAGAAGTCCATTTCACTTTCTTCCCGGCATTGTTTACTTTCAGCTTTCCTGTGTGCCCTACATAGATGGTAATCTTCTTTTTATTCAGCTTCGGTCCCGCCGCTTTGACATTCACAGAACCCACTGTGAACATCAGTGCCAGAAAAAGAATAAAACCGCCTAAAAAAGCCCTGAATTTCTTTACACTTTTCATTTGCATCTCCCTTTCCATCATATAATTTTCCGGTGCTTTTTTCTATTATAGTATATACCAACATGAACAGCAAACGGATTTTTCCGATTCTTTATTTTTATAATATTTCCATCTAATTTCAGACATTTATATTTATATTTCTTATTGTTTATGTTGTATTTATTTTCTTTTTGCTTTTCTATTGAAACATTGAGGGTTTTATGGTAGTATACCTTCAAAGCATATTTTTCTTAAAGTTCCTAGCATCATGCCATCTATATTATCTTATTCACATTTCAGAAATTCATGCTTTTCATTCAAACAAATCAATTAAAAAGCAGGAGTTTCCAATTGTGACAGATAGGTAATGCAGTATGGCTGTCCCACATTCGTACACTCCTGTAAGAGGAGGTTCTGCCTATGGCACACAAAAAGCAGCTGACAACCCATCGTAACTATAAGGATACCGTATTCCGCATGCTGTTTTCTGACCGGAAGAATTTACTGTCCCTTTATAACGCAGTCAGTGGGGCTCATTATGAAGATCCGGAAATGCTGGAAATTGTCACCCTGGAAAATGCTATTTACATGGGAATGAAAAATGATCTGGCTTTTATCATTGATACAGACCTGTTTCTCTATGAACACCAGTCAACTTATAATCCAAATATGCCATTACGTGATCTATTTTATATTTCCAGCGAATATCAGAAACTGGTAGATAAGAAATCTCTTTACTCTTCCGTATTACAGAAAATACCGGCACCACAATTTATCGTATTCTACAATGGCACAGAAAAGGAAAAAGACAGCTGGGTAAACCATTTGTCAGAAGCTTTCCAAAATCTATCCGGTAATCCAAAACTGGAACTGGAAGTGCTGACCATAAACATTAATGAGGGACATAATCCCGAACTCATGGGACAATGCCAGACTCTAAAAGAATATGCACAGTACGTAAATTGTGTTCGAAGATATGCGAAGAAATTCGAATTAGCAGATGCCGTAGAGCAAGCTGTGGATGAATGTATTCATAAGAATATTCTTTCGGAATTTCTTCGTAAAAATAAAGCGGAGGTAATTGCGATGAGTATTTTTGAATATGACAAAGAAGAGGAAGAACGGAAATTGCGGAAAGCTGAGTATGAGGCGGGTGTTGCGGCTGGTATGAAAGACGGCATGAAAGCTGGTATAAAAGCTGGCGTTGCAGATGGCATTTCAAAAGGTAAAATACTTGCTAAAAAAGAAGATACTATTGCCCTTAGCAAACTCGGATTACCTGTCGAACAAATCGCCTCAGCACTGCAAATAGACATAGAAATTGCCAGGCAATGGATTCGTGATGAATAGTAAATAAAAATTTGCGGAGGTTTCCTGGCAGGTGTAAGGAATGGAAATGCCGCACATTTTAAAATAGTGTTTGCAAAAAAATAGTATGATATGGGTGTCAAAACATAATAATTATCGCCCATAGAAATCTATGTTCCTTGAAAATTTCATATAAAACAACAAATATCCGCTGTTAGCTCTGTTTTGGGTAAGAAAATGCACCACTATTTCTGCTCTGTCAGCTGATTTTGGGAATAGATCTGTTGTTACAAGGTCAATGTTTTTTTCTGCCGCAGCATCTGTATTGTCCCTGCCGCTATAGGCCCCATCTGTTATAAGTACTGTTGGTTTCTCTGTTTTTCCATGGCGTTAACGGTTTCCTTCAGGAACTGGCTGTCACTATGTGTGTTTTTTTCATACTGGTAATCTGTTACGATGGAACCATTATCTCCGACAGTTTCTACAACATTCGCTGTATAACCGCGGTTTTGTTTCCCTGCTTTTTCACGGTAAGTTGCGTCCGAATCAGATGGATTCTGCAGGATCTGGGAACCCATAGCTCCATCTTCTTTGGTTTTCAGCCGTCTTGCACCGGATTCTTCCACAACCGTCTGTTCTTTTAAAACACGTACCAGTAACTGATAGGCAGAACTTTCATCACAAGCCCCTTCACATTCGACAAGAAGTTTGTCTGCGTCAGCAAGGATCTGTTTAATCCTGTCTGATGCATCTTCACTTTTGCTATGATAAATAACCCGGTTATAATCATTAGGGTCATAATAGTGTTCCATACCTCCCAGAAGGTCGTCCATCCCGGTACGGTGGAGAAAAGATACAAGGTCAGCAACACAGGTATAAAGGAGCTCCATCCGTCCAAGCTTCCGGATATTAGAAGCAACCATAAGGGAATCCATGAATTCCTCATCTGTCAGTCCCATAAGCTTTTCAAGCACCATGCCGCCAACAATCACATTTACAGGAGTATTTGAGCGGGAAGCTTTATCACTATAAAGGACAGAAAAATTTTCTTCGTTGATCAGGGGGAATATTTTTTCAGCAAACGGTTTTGCCCAGGATTTTTCTATTAACCAATTGTTAGTTTCTTATTTTTCTTCTTTTTTTATCCGTTTTTTCGCACGGTGGGCGTCGCGTTTCTGCCGGATTTCATCGGCTTCTTCTGATGTTATGTTGGTAAGCATCTTGATCACATAGTACATATTATCTTCTGTTCGCCGGATTCTGATTTTCCCTGACACATAGCCGTGTTCCTGGCAAAGAGACACACTATAATATACCTTGGAATTATTCATAAACCATCGGATCTTCCGCTTGGCAGGATTATGGCACAAAGGACACCTTGTACTGGTTACTTCTCTGTCCTTCATGGCTTTTTCCCGGGAGTAAAATTCCCTTGACACATATTTATCATAGGTTGGATAGGACACATATATCTCTTCACGCCGGCTTTTAGGATTCTGATATACATCCAGAGAAGAATTGGGAAAATATATTCATCTTCTATTTTTTGCAAAATACATGCAGTATAATACGCATCTCCCAGTGCCCGATGGAACTCCATTTTTCTTTTCTACGCCCATTTTATCTGCTGCAAATTCCAGAGCTCTTCGTTCGCCGTTTTCCTCATAGCGGATGGCAAATAATATTCTTCGCCACACCATTCTATAAATTCTGTCACTGCTTGAGGAAAAACAGTTCCATTCTGCAGATCCTTGTAATTCATATGAATCACTTCATGGATACTGCCATGAATCCAGTTGTACACCTGCGGCTTGATCAGACGCTGAAAGCTATCCACAATTTCTTTTCATTCAATTTCACTGCGCCGATTTCTATGATTTCGAAAGGCAGACGGCTGTTGAACCAGCTTTTACCGTATTAATTCCTGCGGAATCTGGTCATAATCATACATTACTTCTGAATGATTATCCCGAATGAGCTGTTTGTCTGTTATTTCACCGGTGGCTCTGTCGATCACATTCCGGTAAATTTGTGAAATTCTGAAAAATTTCTCTTTTTCTTTATGGAAATGGTGGTTCTCTTCAATAATTTCATAATAGTGAGGAAATTCCCTCTCGCTTCTCAGCTCTCCGCATAATTTCCCGTTTTCACACCATAACAGAAGCTGTACATTCTGATCTGTATTATTTTTGAACCTGTAGTCTATATAATTATAGCTGACAGATGTCCCGGAACTGAATGGAACACGCTTACCATGATCCGGTGCAAGCGCATCTGAATGGCTGTGAAATTCTGTTACGGTAAGAGGGCTGTGAAGCACAAGAAGATGAATGGTATTTCCAAGATTGCAAAGTCCGCCTCCAAGCCCGGGCATAAGCTTATCTCCTATAATAATACGACCATCCCGGTAACCCTTCCTCTTTGATATTTTCCCTACAGTCCTCCAGAACGAAAAAGTCTCTCCGGGATGAATGATCATCCCATTTATCCTGGAGGATGCAAGGCGAATGTTTCTTGCCTTGTTTTTCTGAAGCACGGGATCTATTCCTTTTCCTTTTTTTATGAGGCCGGAGTTGTAGCTGAACACCAGATTTGGCAGCTTCTCTTTTTGTTTTACAGTACTAAATTTCTCTTTGCCTGCAAAATCCTGTATATGTCTTTTACATATCTCTTTTGACTTTGAAATTTCATACGTAAGCGGACAGATCTCACAAAAAAGCTTTTTTTCTTTCTTTTTCTTCATATTTTTGGCCGTTCCTTCTGTATAAATATCACCAATTCTCCTGTAACAGCTTTTATCACGTTTCCAGCATTCCAGGATTGCATATTCAACGTATCTCCGTTTTCCGATCCACTTTTC
The DNA here is from genome assembly GCF_046967715.1 of Hominisplanchenecus sp. NCBI lineage: Bacteria > Bacillati > Bacillota > Clostridia > Lachnospirales > Lachnospiraceae > Hominisplanchenecus > Hominisplanchenecus sp. The sequence goes on along the minus strand of NZ_JBKVNQ010000011.1, from coordinate 2,615 downwards.
ATCATCCTGCCTGATAAACCTGACAAGAATACTGGCAAGACCACTTCTGTTTGCTCCCAGAATATCTGTAAATACCTGATCCCCTATAACCACTGCCTCTTCTTTTTTTATATTCAGCATCTCCACTGCTTTCAGATAATTTTGAGGATTTGGTTTATCCGCATCGCAGATGTAAGGTGTATCTATATTTTTAATAAATCGTTCCACTCTTCCTCTGTCATTATTTGACAACAGCAATGTTTTCAGACCAAGTCCCTGAATTTTACGAAACAGGTCATCAATTTCCGGTGTGGAATCGTCACCATGGTGTACCAATGTATTGTCTATGTCAAAAATAATTCCCCGAAAACCTTTCTGATATAGCTTTTGGTAGTCAATCATAAATACACTTTCGGCATATTCATATGGATAATATTTTTTTATCATGTTATCTTCTCACTTTTTATGTACTGACAAACTTTATTGATCTGTTCTCCGAAATTACCGTCAAACTTGTTTTCAAAAAAAGCACTGCCTATTGTAAATGCCCACGGGACTGCTTTCCTGATCTCATTCAGTCTCTGATAACCATTGATGCTTCCTGCTATGCAGACCGGCGCATCCACAGCTCTTACAAACTCTTCATTCAGCCTGGCTGCATCTCCTGTATATCTGTATCCCAGAAGATCAATTCCATAGACACCTTTCGCAAGATATTCTCTGGCCTGAAGGATCATCTCTTCGCAGGTTCCCTCCAGAACGGATGGGCGATCATGGATTTCTCCTACAAATGGCATATATTTGATTCCATTTTCCCTGCAAAATTCATTCACAGCATCTGAATAAACAGTCCCCATCAAAAGATCACAGCCACATTCTGCTGCCATTTTTGCACCTGACATACACTCCGCCTGTGTATATGCAACCACTTCCAGAACTGTTTTTTTGCCACAGCTTTTCATATATGCATAAAGGTCTTTCATCTTGGAAAGGGGGAGCGGCTCTTCCTTAAATCCCCAGTATTCTGCATCAGAATCCTTATATGCATCAAAAATCTCATATGCGTTTTGAACAGTCTGATCCTCATGGGTAAGCATCACGATCAATGACGGGGTATGATACCTGTTTGTTAGATTTTTCTCCTTTTCCATACTTAACTCCTTCGTAACCTTTTAACTCTGGTAGCATATATTATACCTTACATTTATTTTTCACACAAGAAAAGCCTGTCGGCAAATGGCCGACAGGCAATAATGAATGGCAAAAGACCTTTCGACACTCATATCATAGTATTGCATGTGCAAATGAACGAATTCCCCGAAGGGCACGTAAAAGTGCCTTCTTGGGAATTGTTCATTTTGCACATTGCTGTACGTTTTTGAACGGCCATAGTTTTTAAAAACACTTCATATCATATTTTACACGCTGGCAGGAAACAGCCTTTTGCATCAACTTTCTTGTGTACAAAACAAAAAAGACAGAGGCACAGTGACGGAAATTTACTACCGTTACAGTATCTCTGTTTTTTCGTGTTTTGTAATTTGGCCTGAAAGGACTGTTCCGCTTAAGCACCCCCCGGCAAGCCAGGAGCTTTTAGCAATGTGCAAAATGAACAATTCCAGAGAAGGTACTCGAACATGGCCGGTACTTAGCGACCGTATTTTGGTCGGTTATGTACCGCTGCCAATGTGAGGTAGCGAGAGCGTGCCTTCGGGGAATTTGTTCATTTGCACATTCTAAAACCTCCGCCACAACTTTTAATTCGCCGCATCAAACCAGTAATCTACCACTCCATTTCGGAAGCTTACCATGGATCCGTCATCCCAGTTCCAATAAGTAAATCCATAAGAACTGCTGCTGGTGCTGCTTGGAGCACCCCATGTATAGCGTACCTGCTTCTGTGTCATGCCTTCCGTAACTCTGTTGCTGTACCACACTTCATCATTGTAATCGCAACTATCTTTTCCAATCTTCTTTCCTTTATATACAGAGCAAGTTTTATTTTCTCTCCATATTCTGCCGGCTTAATATTAAGTTTGACTGTTTTTTTATTATTTTTAATTTTTTTCTTGTACTTTTTTGTTCCTATCGTAGCCTGAAGAACTGTTCCTTTCGACGGACGTTTTAATTTTACAGTAATACTGGTCTGGCGATTGAAAACCGTTCCATGTTTGATATCATAATTACGTGAATAATCAGTCCCGCTCTTCCATTTTTTGTAAACTTTTTTTGTTCCATCACAGTCAATGCAGGAATATACGAGAATTCCCTTTTTATTAAATGTTGCATATCTTGCTATTTTATCATAAAAAGAAAAATATTTATGGCGTGCTCTCAGTTCTCTGGTTGCATTGCAGTCTTCACATTTCTGCTCATATGTATGATATTTTTTATTCTCATAATAATATGTATAATACTCACCATAGTCCTCATCTTCCCAGGAGTGTGCTTCCTTTTCTGTTTTTACTGCACCACAATCCATACATTCATACTGAACGGTATGATAATTTGCATCATATTGATCTTGTGAACTACTCGGCAACTGAGTTACCAGAGCATCTGAAATCTGGCGGGATACCGCCTTTTTTCAGGGTGCGTCCATGACACCAATACTGCTTGCCTTTCGGCTATGCAGC
>NZ_JBKVNQ010000010.1:0-52808 GCF_046967715.1 Hominisplanchenecus sp. | reverse complement strand
AAGTTGTTTTTCATTTTTTCCCTTTGGGGAATGCCTCGGCTTTCTCTTAGGAGACACTTGTTATATCCATTTAACTAAGGAAACAGTGTGCCTGGCAGCCAAAGCTGCCAGCTTTTTTATTATAGCACAGCCTTTTTTATGCGTCCACACTTAATTTGCGAAATTGATATGTCCCTGAAGCCATATAGTACCTTTAAATCTTCTTCCGACCTCCGGCTCACCGAGCAGATCCTCTTTGTTAATACAGACATCCAGGTTCATATCGTTGCACTCCAGCCTGAGCTGATAAATGGTTTCTTTTGTATATTTATTCACTGTTTTTTCAACATCCTTAATGTTTCCCATGACCTGATAATGATCACATTCCAGGCCATACGGCATAAAGAGTGTGTCTACAATGCTGAAAAGATCTTCTTTTAAAATCCTCTGATTGACTGCCGCATAAGTATCAATATCTTCCAATGTCAGGCTTTCGATTGCCTCTGCATCACCCTGTCTTGCGGCTGCGATCATTTTGTGCCTCTGATTTGCCGAATCACTTCCTGTCGCAGTGACACGCGGCTCCGCCTTCTGTACTGGAAATAAAATTTTGCCTTTCAGGGAAAGTCCGGAAAAGCTCGTGCTGATCTTATCACTCAACAGATGTCCGAGCAGCATTTCCTTTTTATATTTTGCGGCATTCTGTAAATAGAAAATAACCGAAACACCGATCCTTACATCTTCGCAGACACCGGCAAAGGATTCTCTTGCCGCATGGCGTTCAATGATCAGATCTTCTTTGCTGCTGATATCTTTTCCCTGAAAATATGGGAAATAATACTCCTGATGGAAACCATCCGTATCCATGATGCCGCACATCTTGATTCCCATATTTTCACCAAAGCTTTTTGTATACTCTACAAAAGCTTTGTTTTTCCCTTCTCTTGAAACTTCTCTTTCGTCAAAATCGTGGAAAACCTCGGTGAGGATTTCTTTTATATCTTTTTCATTCTGCAGATTGCTAAATCCGATTGCTCGCAGATAATTATGCAATTATGCCACCTCTATTATTTCTTTTCAATCACTTTCATGCCGCCCATGTATGGCTGAAGTACTTCCGGAATCTTAACGCTTCCGTCAGCCTGCAGGTTGTTCTCCAGGAATGCAATCAACATACGAGGCGGTGCAACTACGGTATTGTTTAATGTATGTGCAAAATATTTGCCATTCTCACCATTTATGCGGATTTTCAGACGGCGTGCCTGAGCGTCACCTAAGTTTGAGCAGCTTCCTACTTCGAAATATTTTTTCTGTCTCGGAGACCATGCTTCTACGTCCACTGATTTTACTTTCAGGTCTGCCAGGTCACCGGAACAGCATTCCAGCGTACGAACCGGGATATCCATGCTGCGGAACAGATCTACGGTGTTTTTCCACAGTTTTTCATACCACATTTTGCTTTCTTCCGGTTTGCATACAACGATCATTTCCTGTTTTTCAAACTGGTGGATACGGTATACACCTCGCTCTTCGATGCCGTGTGCACCTTTTTCTTTTCTGAAACATGGAGAATAGCTGGTCAGCGTCTTCGGCAGCTCTTCTTCCGGAATGATTGTGTCGATGAATTTACCGATCATAGAATGTTCGCTGGTTCCGATCAGATACAGATCTTCGCCTTCGATTTTGTACATCATGGAATCCATCTCGGCAAAACTCATAACGCCGGTAACTACGTTGCTGCGGATCATAAATGGCGGTACGCAGTAAGTAAATCCACGGTTGATCATGAAATCACGTGCGTATGCGATCACTGCGGAATGCAGTCTTGCGATGTCTCCCATCAGGTAATAGAATCCATTTCCGGCAACTTTTCTTGCACTGTCAAGGTCGATACCGTTGAAAGATTCCATGATTTCTGTATGGTACGGGATTTCAAAATCCGGAACAACCGGCTCACCGAAGCGTTCGATCTCTACGTTTTCGCTGTCATCTTTTCCGATCGGCACAGACGGATCGATGATGTTCGGGATAACCATCATGTTTGTTTTCAGTTTTTCTTCTACTTCAGCTTCTTCTGCGGAAAGTTCGTTGATACGGTCAGCACTTGCTGCTACCTGACGTTTTACTTCCTCTGCCTCTTCTTTTTTACCCTGTTTCATCAGGCCGCCGATCTCTTTGGACAGTTTATTTCTTTCTGCACGCAGAGCTTCTACTTCCTGTTTGATCTCACGGTTTCTCTTGTCCAGCTCCAGTACTTCATCTACCAGCGGCAGTTTTTTATCCTGGAATTTATTTCTGATATTCTGTTTTACAATTTCCGGATTTTCTCTCACAAATTTAATGTCTAACATTTTTTATCGTCCTTTTCTTTTATTTCATTTTATTTCAACTCAAGACCCTCTGGATCACGGGTCACTTCTTTTCCGATTTTAACACATGTAATCTGCCTCGTAAAGTGACTTTGTGTCCTTCTGTGCAAACACTTTCTGTTTTAATACCTGACGTTATCCGATATCGTTGTGTGCATTTACAGCCTGACGCAGTGCTTCTTTTTCTTCTTCGCCAAGCACGATATAAGACTCGCCTTTTACGATTTCTTTGACATAAGTATAACAGCCTTCTCTGCTGTGGATCGCATTTAATACAAATCCGCTGTTTTCTTTATCCAGCATTGCAAGTGCAAAACTTAATTTGCCGCCGACATCTTTGAATGCATCATATTTTACGATTGCAGTTTTGTTCAGTGTCATTTTCTGGATTTCTTTTAATTTATAAATCTCATCCGCCTGATATTTTACTGCTTCTGTCATGGCATCTACTTCTTCGAATTTCTTTTCAAATGCTTTTTCCAGGGATATCGCATCTTTTCCACGCATGAACATTTTGTACTTATTCGCAAGTCTTGCCAGCTTCATGGACTGCTTGACCAGGAAAAAAATCAGCACAAGCTGTATCAGAATTACAATGATCAGCACGATACCTGCATCAATGCCTATCGCATCAAAAATCCCCATATTTTCCCTCCATTCCTTATTTAATTTTAATGATTCTGAACGCTTTCCAGCAGTTCAATGATCCTCTCCAGTTCCTCATTGGAATAATACTCAATCTCAATTTTTCCGCTATTATTCTTTTTGTGACTGATCTGTACTTTTGTACCGAGTATTTCTTTTACCTTTTCTTCCAGATTCCGGTAAATGATCTCTACATCCGGTTCTTTTGTTTTTGTGGTTTCTTCCTTTTCTTCGCCCAGCTTTCTGACCAGTTTTTCTGTCTCTCTGACACTTAATTTATTATCAAAGATCTGATTTGCCATCTGGAACTGCAGATCTCGGTCTTCAATAGAAATCAACGCTCTCGCATGGCCGGTCGTGAGCATTTCATCGATCACCATCTGCTGTACTCTCTCATCCAGCTTCAGAAGACGCATGGAATTGGTCACTGCCGTTCTGCTCTTGGAAACACGCTCCGCCACTTCATCCTGCTTCAGATGAAACTCGGTGAGCAGCTTTTTATAAGCTCTTGCTTCGTCGATCGGATTTAAATTTTCCCGCTGAATATTTTCAATCAGAGAAATCTCCAGGATTTCCCGATCTGTATAACTCTTGATAATAGCCGGAACCTCTTTTAACCCTGCCATCTTTGCCGCACGCCATCTGCGTTCCCCTGCTATGATCTCGTAATGATCCTCTTTTTTCTGAACAATCAGCGGTTGGATAATTCCAAATTGTTTGATGGAATCTGACAATTCCAGCAACGCATCTTCATCAAAATGTTTCCGCGGCTGTTCTCTGTTTGGTTCAATATCTGTTATCTTCAGAAGAAGCTCATTTTTTTCCGGTTTCTGCTCCGTTTTTTCCGCTTTTCTTCTTACGCTATGCTCCGGGATCAGGGAGTCCAGTCCCTTACCAAGCCCTGCTTTTCTTACAGCCATTCTTCCTCTCCTCTATGAATTACCTCTTCGGCAAGTCTGCGGTAGCTTTCTGCTCCGGTAGAACGCTTGTCATATCTGGTGATCGGCATTCCATAACTTGGTGCCTCTGCTAATCTTACATTTCTTGGGATAATTGTCTTATAAATATTCTGATCAAGATTATTTTTTACGTTTTCCACCACCTGAAGAGACAGATTGGTTCTTGCATCGTACATGGTAAATACCACGCCTTCGATTTCCAGATCCGGGTTCAGTCGATCCTGGACAAGATTGATTGTGTGGATCAGCTGAGACAGTCCCTCGAGTGCATAATATTCGCACTGAATCGGCACGAGTACCGTATCTGCCGCACACATTGCATTGATAGTCAGCATACTTAAAGAAGGTGGACAGTCGATCAGCACAAAGTCATAGTTTTTCTTTACTTTATCGATTGCTTTCTTTAAAATATATTCCTTTTCCTCTGCTCCCACCAGCTCGATCTCTGCTGCTGCCAGATTGATATTTGACGGAAGAACACTCAGATTTTCATACTCACTTTCCATAATCGCATCCTCTACGGAACACTCTTCCAGCATCAGCTCGTACACCGTATTTTCTGCCTGCTCTTTGTCAATTCCCAGTCCGCTGGTAGTATTTCCCTGTGGGTCCATATCCACTACCAGTACCTTCTTTCCCAGTTCTGCCAGAGAAGCTGCCAGATTGATCGCTGTTGTTGTTTTGCCTACACCACCCTTCTGGTTGGCGACTACGATAGTTCTTTCCATTAAATATTCCCCTTTCGTTTCCAGTTCATACCAGATGCTGCTTTGTTTCACGTGCATTTGCCCTGAACACAAAGTATTTTTCAATTATAGCACTTCTTTTTTTAGATATCCAGTCTTAAGCATTCCAAAATCCTGGAAATGTTTCACGTGAAACATATGAAATATTAATCCGGCAGATTCTGCACCTCTTCGAGCATGTACAGAAACTTGTCCAGCTTTGCCGTTACCTCTTCCAGTTCCCTCGCTGTCTGTGCCTGCTGCCTTTTGACATCATTCATCTGCTGATGCATCTCATTCAGCATCTCCTTAGACACACGCATATCTGCCCGCGGCGAAAAAATTTCAAAATCAACGTCTTCCTTTTTTTGCACCTCGTCTATGCTTTTGTGAAGGCGCTCACGTATCCCGTCAAGCCTTTCCTTTTGAGCTGTCAACCGTTCTTTTTCGGCTGTCAGACTGTCTGCTTTTTCCCTTAAATACTCTTTTACCATTTTATCATCGCTTTCTGTATGTTCTAACCCATTGTACTGGATAAACAGAATTATGTAAAGCAATGTTTCACGTGAAACATATGAAATTTTTATATATTCTATATTGTTTCTTATTTCAAGAATACCTCTGACATTCTTGCTGCGATGTGCACGTCATGCATCCCATGCCATATTCTTCTGTGCACATCTGATATACTTTTGCCTTGTCTCTGCTTACATCTTGGATTATAATGAAGGCAATGAAAAATCACAAAGATCTGTATAAGACAATGTTTCTCAGAAAGGAGTTTTTATGAAGCAAAAAATCAAAACCGGCATTCTCATGACCGCTCTGGCTGTTGGCTCTCTTCACATCGTCAATCGTTGTGCCCAGGCTTTTGCCACGGTTAAAAATCTGCTGGATAAACATAAAGGTGCTTTTTATGACTGGCGTTTCGGTCAGGTCTATTATACAAAAACAGGAAGCGGTTCTCCTCTCCTGCTTGTTCACGATCTAGCTCCGGCTGCCTCTTCCTACGAATGGGATCTGCTGCTGAAAAATCTGTCCGCAGACCACACGGTATATTGCCTGGATCTTCTTGGCTGCGGTCGTTCTGATAAACCGAACCTGACCTACACAAACTATTTTTACGTGCAGCTTATCAATGATTTTATCGAGCATGTGATTCACGAAAAAACAGACATCATCGCTACCGGTCTGTCTTCTTCTTTTGTGTTGATGGCATGCAGTACCAATCCGGATGCCTATAACAAAATTATGATGATCAATCCGGAAAGCATTTCCAATCTGAAATGTACACCGTCCAAACGTTCCAGGATAATCAAATTTATTATGGATCTTCCGATCGTCGGTACAGCTGTATACAACATGCAGATGCGGCGGGAAAATATTGAATATTTATTCACCGAAAAGTATTTTTATAATCCTTTCTCTGTCTCAAAGAAGATGCTGGACATTTATCATGAAGCTGCTCATCTCGATGAGTGCGGCGGGAAATATCTGCTGTCCAGCCTGGATGGATTTTATTTAAATGCAGACATCTCCAGAGCCTTAAACAGCATCAACAACAGTCTGTTTATTCTCGAAGGAAGAAAGACAGAGGAACGTGAACGAACCGTCGAAGGCTATGTCCGCCTCAATTCCGCTGTAGAATACGATTTTATTGAAAATACAGAAAAATACCCGCAAATGGAAAATCCGCAGGCTGTACTGGAATATGTTGACATGTTCTTTTAAAATTTTAATTTGAATACACGTAAGACCTGGCACAAAACCATTATACCCGGACATTTCTGAATGTCTCCGACATTCTTTTGTGCACTTCTGCAATCCGCCGAAGGTTATATCAGATGGTAGATTTTATCCCGTCACAGACACAGACTTGTTGTTCACCGCCTGCAAAGACGGAGATCACCTCACATCTGGTGTACACCTTCGCTGCTGGGTTTATCTTACCCCAAAATCATCAAACAGATTATAGTTCTCGCCGATATGATAATTCCTGGTAATATCTACTTTTATTTCCCTTGTCTATACAAAAGTTCTCAGATGATTTTTTTTCTTTTTGTAATCCACATAGTAAAGCCGGTCGGAAAGCCATTCTTCCTCCGGAATGGTTTCTCTGTTTGCCCGTTTTATCTCATCAATAAAAAACTGCGGATCATAATCCTCCGGCAATGTATTTTCCGGAATAACAACCACGTGGTGAATGTTCCATAGCTGGATCAGCAAATTGCATTTGAATTTCATATACATCCATGCCTGCACCTGCGGAAGTGCAATCGCCGCTGCTCCATAGGAATAGTACAGATTGGACAGCATATAAATTTCCATAGTACAACTGTAAATTCGATCAATTACATCCGATGGTTTCACCTGTAGAAAAAAGTACGTAAAATAATACAGCCATAAATATCCGAAAACAAATCGCACGGACGGCAGCTTCCCAGGAAACGAAGCGTGTCAGCAGATTGTTTTCGTGTATTTATGGCGTACTGTTTTTTCCCTATTTTTAACTATCTTTTACTATTTTAATGATCTTCTTTTTGCACATTCACGCAAGAGGCTCTTTCGTCGGCATCCCGGCTTTTCTCGGGTATTTCTTCGGCGTGCTTCTCTTCTTTTCCACAACCACAAGTGCCCTCTCCATGTCACTTCCCGGCAGATGGAATTTCTCCACTTTTCCGATTTCTCCGCCAAGCACATAAACTGCCTTCTTACTCTGAGCGATTTCTTCATCCACTGAAACAGATTTATAGGAAACAAATTTTCCGCCGACTTTTACAAACGGCAGGCAGTACTCGGTAAGGGACGCAAGGTTCGCAACTGCTCTGGAAACAGACAGATCAAACTGTTCGCGGTATTCTGCTTTTTTCGCCGCATCTTCTGCTCTTCCATGCACCGTTTCGATTCCGATAAGCCCCAGGTTATCCACAACTTCATCCAGAAATTTGATCCTTTTGTTCAAAGAGTCCAAAAGTGTCACCTGCAAATGTGGATAAACAATCTTCAGCGGGATTCCCGGAAAGCCGGCTCCGGTCCCGACATCGATCAGGCTGTTTATTTTTTCCATCTCCACATATTCTGCCGCTGCCACGCTGTCCACAAAATGTTTCTGCATCACTTCGTCAAATTCAGTGATCCCGGTGAGGTTCATCACTTTATTCCATTCTACCAGCAGCTCATAATATTTCTCAAACTGTTCAATCTGCTTCTCTGTCAATGTCACGCCAAATGCCTGACATCCATCTTCTAAAATATGAAATTTACTTCTGTCCACGTTTTCCTCCTGTTTTACTTTCGATCCCTGGATTCCAAATATACGAGCAGTACGGAAATATCCGCCGGTGACACACCGGAAATACGGGATGCCTGTCCGATGGAAAGCGGCTGGAATTTTTTCAGTTTCTGCACCGCTTCAATTCTCAGGCTTCTGACTTCGTCGTAATTAATATCTTTCGGAATCCGTTTGTTTTCCATTTTCTTGAACTGCTCGACCTGCTTCATCTGTCTTCGGATGTAGCCCTGATATTTGATGTTGATATTGACCTGTTCACGCACACCGGCAGAATACTGCGGTCTGTTTTTGTCAATCTCTGCTAACATCTCATAGTCCAGCTCCGGACGGCGTACCAGTTCTCCGATGGTTGTTCCGGACTTCAGAAGTGTACTTTCATGTGCCTCCAGAAATTTCTGTACTACTTCGGTTCCGCCGATATTCTCATGATCTACACGTTCCATTTCTTCTGCGATCTGACGTTCTTTTGTTTTCAGATCCTGATAGCGTTCTTCGGAGATCAGCCCCACCTGATAACCTTTCTCTGTCAGACGCAGATCTGCATTGTCCTGACGCAGAAGCAGACGATATTCTGCTCTGGATGTCATCATACGATATGGCTCACGATTTTCTTTTGTTACCAGATCATCGATCAGAACACCAATATAAGCTTCCGAACGATCAAGGATCAGCGGTTCTTTTCCCTTTACCTGCATTGCTGCATTGATACCTGCAATCAGTCCCTGTGCCGCTGCTTCTTCATATCCGCTGCTGCCGTTAAACTGTCCGCCACTGAAAAGTCCCCTGATATTTTTAAACTCCAGGGATGCATCCAGCTGTCTCGGATTGATGCAGTCATACTCGATCGCATAGGCATTGCGGACGATCTTTGCGTGCTCAAGTCCGGCTACCGTGTGGTACATTTCATGCTGAACATCTTCCGGCAGGGAGCTTGACATACCGCCGATATACATTTCGTTCGTATGCAGTCCTTCCGGCTCAAGAAATACCTGGTGTCTGTTTTTATCTGCAAATTTTACCACTTTGTCCTCGATGGACGGACAATATCTCGGTCCGGTTCCTTCGATCATACCGGAATAAAGTGGTGAACGATCCAGATTTTTCCGGATAATTTCATGTGTTTCTTCGTTTGTATAAGTCAGCCAGCAGGATGCCTGGTCGATCTGGACACTCTCCGGATCGGTTGTAAAAGAAAAGGGTACCACTCTCTCATCGCCAAACTGTTCCTGCATTTTTGAAAAATCAATCGATCTGCGGTCTACACGTGCCGGTGTACCGGTCTTAAATCGCTGCATCTCGATTCCATGTGCTTTCAGGGAATCTGTCAGATGATTTGCTGCCTGCAATCCGTTTGGTCCGGTATAATTACTGATATCACCGTAAATACATCTTGCACGCAGATATGTTCCGGTACAAAGCACGCAGGCTTTGCAGTGATACGTTGCCCCGGAGAATGTTTTGACTCCGGTGATTTTTCCGTCTTCTGTCAGAATTTCTGCAACTTCTGCCTGCACGATTGACAGGTTATCTGTGTTTTCCAAAACTTTTCGCATGGATCTGGAATATTCTGCCTTGTCTGCCTGTGCACGCAAAGAATGTACGGCAGGTCCTTTGGATTTATTGAGCATCTTGGACTGGATAAACGTTTTGTCGATATTTTTTCCCATCTCACCGCCAAGTGCATCGATCTCTCTTACCAGATGACCCTTGGAGCTTCCACCTATGTTCGGGTTGCACGGCATCAGTGCAATGCTGTCCACACTCACGGTAAAAATGGTTGTGGAAAGTCCGAGTCTTGCACAGGCAAGTGCTGCCTCACATCCGGCATGTCCGGCTCCTACGACTACCACATCTGTATATTCTTCTAATGTATTCATTTCTTGCCTCCACTTATTTGCCCATACAGAACTTACTGAAAATTTCATTTACCAGATCATCATCCACGGCCTCGCCGATAATCGTTCCCAGAGATTCATATGCACTCATCAGATCGATCGAGAAGAAATCCTCCGGCATATCCTGTGCGATGCTTTCCGTCACCTGCTTCAGGCTCTCTTTTGCATCCATAAGTGCTGCCTTATGACGCATATTTGTGATACATACCTCATCGTTAAAAGAAAGGCTGCCTTCGAGAAACATATTTTTGAGTGTATCCTCAAGCTGTTCAAATCCGGTCTCATCTTTTGCAGAAACGCAGATCACCGGATGTTCTCCCACTTTTTCCTTCAGGATCTGTTCTGTCGTTACCGGCTCCAGATCCGATTTATTTAAAAGAACGATCACCTTTCTGCCTTCAAATAGTTCGATAATCTCTTCATCATTCTCATCCAGTGCGGTCGATGAATCTGCCACGTACAGAATCAGGTCTGCTTCTTTTGCATATTTTTTTGCACGCTGCACACCAATCTGCTCTACGATATCTTCCGTATCACGGATGCCTGCGGTATCCATCAGGTTAAGTGTGATGCCGTGAAGATTGATGCTCTGCTCCAGCACATCTCTTGTCGTTCCCGCAATGTCTGTCACGATCGCCTTTTCCGTTCCGCAGAGCTTGTTAAGCAGAGAAGACTTTCCGGCGTTTGGCTTTCCAAGGATTACCGTCTTGATGCCTTCCGTCATGATCCTTCCATCGTTTGCAGAGCGGATCAGCTTCTCGATCATCTCGATCCACGCTTCATTTTCCTTTTCAAGCTCCTGCGGATAACCGTCAAGGCTGATATGTTCCGGATCATCCAATGCCGACTCAATATATGCAATATGATAAATGATCTTTGCTCTCAGATCCTTTATTTTCTGACCGATGCTTCCGCGAAGCTGGCCGACGGAACTTTTCAGAGCATATTCATTTTTTGCCTCAATGACATCCATCACCGCCTCCGCCTGCGACAGATCCATTCTTCCATTTAAAAAGGCACGTTTGGTAAATTCTCCCGGCTCTGCCGGAGCTGCACCATTTTTGATCACAGCTTCCAGCACTCGCTGTATCGCATACACACCGCCGTGGCAGTCGATTTCTACGGTATCTTCCGCTGTAAAACTTCTCGGTGCACGCATCAGAACTACAAGCACCTCATCCAGCACTTCGTCTCCGTCACAGATATAACCATAGTGAACCGTATGGGATTGCTGTTCTGATAATTTCTTTTTGCCTTTCGGACTTCTGTATACACGGTCCGCTATTTCAAATGCCTGATCTCCGCTGATTCGCACAATCCCGATTCCGGAACTGCTGACTGCTGTGGAGATCGCTGCAATCGTTTCACCTTTCATTGATTCCTCCTGATATTCAAAAAGTCTGATTTTCGGCAGCATATCTGCCGCACTGAAAATCAGACTCATATCACTTACAACTATTTTACTTTACTGTTTTTTTAATGTAACAACTACTTTACGATACGGCTCTTCGCCCTCGCTGTGTGTGGACACCAGCGGATCATTCTGAAGTGCAGAATGGATCACTCTTCTCTCGTATGGATTCATCGGCTCCAGGAATACCGGTTTCTTTGTTCTCTTTACTTTGAACGCAATATTCTTTGCCAGATTTTCCAGCGTCTCTTTTCTGCGTGCACGGTAGTTTTCGGTATCTACCTTCACACGTACATATCCCGCATTGCCTTTGTTGACAACGAGGCTTGTAAGATACTGGATAGAATCAAGAGTCTGTCCTCTCTTACCGATCAGAACACCCATGTCTTTACCAGAAAGCTCGATGTTCAGATTGTCATCTTTATCAAATGATGTTTTGATGCAAACTTCTGAATCCATTGCTGCAAACATTTTCTCCAGAAATTCTTTTGCATCTTTCTCTGCTGCTTCTTTGTTGATCGGAAGCTTTTCTCTTGTAACTGCCGGTTTTGCCTGCGGTTCTTCTTTCTTTACTTCCACTTCTTTTTCAGCTTTTGACTGCGGCTGATTTTCCGGTTTTCTTTCCGGTTTCTTCTCAACCGGTTTTTCTTCCTTCTTTTCAACCGTTTTCTCAGGCTGTTTTTTTACCGGCTCTTTGGTAAATTTCTTTGCCGGTTTTTTCATAAAGCTTTTCTTTGCAGAAATGTCCTTCAAAGGATCTCTTACGGCTTCCTCAAAATCAAGAGAAATATCTTTTTTCTTTCTTGCCCTTATAATGGCCGGTTTTCTTCCGATTCCAAAAAGTCCGGAAGTTGCTTCCTGAATAACATCATATTCAATATTATCGCTGCTTGTTCCAAGCTGAATTGCTGCATTCATGATCGCTTCTTCTTTTGTCTTCGCAGAAACCTCGATATACTCTTCCATTTTAATACCTCCCATCCTTCTCCCCATATTACTTCTCTTTATTACCTTATTACTTTAATTCTTATTTTTCTTACCTTTTGGATTCTTTTCATCAAACTGCTGAACCATTCTCGCTTTTGCTGCAATACTTCCCGGTTTCGCATCTGCGTGTTTATAGTACTCCGTAGAATCCTGGATTTTTTTCTGACGTTCTGCCTGTTTCTTCTCATCCACTTTCTGTGCATCCTCAAGATCTTTGAAGTTTACTTTTGCATGCTCAGAAATTTTCTTTGGCGGAAGTCCCTGTTTCTTACGTTTGGCATTCATTTTCTCCACATTTTTGCGGATCAGTGCGTCCATATCCATCTTTTCCATATGTTTGTTGACAATAACCTGCTGGATACCTCTGAATACCGCACCTGCGATCCAGTAGATACCAAGACCGATCGGAAGTGACAGACAGAAGAATACAGATACCAGAGGCATCATATTGTTCATCATCTTCATGGAGCTTTCCATGGAACTGTCGTCTCCTGCCGGGCTTGCTGCTGCCTGCGGCATCAGTCTGGTGTTGAGCCACTGGCTTAAACCTGCCAGTACCGGGATTGCCAGTGCACATACAAATAAAATCCAGTTATGTGCCTTGAAATTTTCCACCATCGCTGTCATCGGTGAGTTGGAAATATTCAATCCCAGGAAATAGTTCATTTTATCAAGACTGCCTGTTGTCTGTGAGATCATACCTGACAGATCCGGAAACTTCTCTGCCATTGCAGTCCAGTCTGCCGGTTTGAACTTGTACAGTGCATCGATCGCACTGTTTGCTGTATAACCAAGTCTCTGGAAATTGACCTGGTTTCCTACTGTATCAGCTAAAAACTGCTGTGTACCCTGTGTCTTTAAAAGAACATTTACAAGAGGAGTAAATACATCTTTTACACTTGCAACGTAAGCCGGAATATTCCAGATTACACGATACAATGCAAACAGGATCAGCAGCTGAATCAGCATCGGAAGACATGTTCCCATCGGAGAAACACCGTATTTTGCATATACATTCTGTGTTTCTTCGTTCATCTTCATCATACTTACCTGGTCGTTTTTGCCGGCATACTTTTTCTGGATTGCCTTTATCTCAGGATTCATGATCGCAGACATCTTTGAAAACTTCTGCTGTTTGATCGTGAGTGGAGTGAGCAGGGCATAAATAACCAGTGTAAACAAAATAATACATACACCGATATTGGAAATCCCAAACACCCCGTCAGTGAAACTAAAAATCGCATTCATCAAAAGACCTAACAGTGTTGCCACCTGTCCAATGATGATGGTGTTGCTTTTTGTTAATAACATAACCTTCCTCCTGCATATTCACCTGACATTATACAGCAGTTCTTCATATTCAATTTTCTATTTTTAATTCTTCCTACCCGTTTACGGAACGGGATCATAACCACCCTTGGAAAAGGGATTGCATCGCAAAATCCTCCAGCATGCCAGAAGACTTCCTTTAACAGCCCCGTATTTTTGTATCGCCTCCAGGCCATACTGCGAGCAGGTCGGTGTATAGGGGCATCTCGTATGCTTTAATGGTGACAGAAATTTCTGATAAAACCGGATCATTGCGATTAAAATATTTTTCATGAATATCAACCTGCTATTTTATGCACTTTACCAAGATGTAATAATGCACTTTCTACTTCAAAATAATTCTTATCTTTTGCAACAGGTCTTGCAATTACTACAATATCATATCCTGAGTGAAATCTGGTTTCACTCAGGCGATAACTTTCTCTTATCAATCTGGCCAGTCTGTGTCTGACCACACTATTGCCCACCTTTTTACTGACCGAAATCCCAAGTCTGTTCCTCTCTGTCTGATTCGGATAGATATACATAATGAGATAACGGTTGGCGGCCGACTTTCCATACTTATATACCGTCTGGAAATCTCTGTTTTTTTTCAAAGACTCTGAAAATATCATACTGCTTCCTTTTTTCTGTCATCCTTTCAAAAGACGAACATAGAAGAAAAGGCCACACATCTGCGGCCTATGCTGATAATTTTTTTCTTCCTTTTAATCTTCTGGCAGCAAGTACTTTTCTTCCGCCTGCAGTGCTCATTCTTGCTCTGAATCCATGAACTTTAGCTCTGGATCTTTTCTTTGGCTGAAATGTCATTTTCATTATTACGGCACCTCCTTATCAAATATAAAATCTGTTTTATCTGTTTAGAAAACATCGTTTCAATTATATATGCAAAGCCCCATAAAGTCAAGTAATTCCGTGATTTTTTCAATTGAACCGAGCTTTGGGGCAGAACCGTTCCTGTCAGTCCCATAGACAAACAGATGCAAAGCGGACATCTGCATAGTTTACACTCAGTTATCCACATTTTGGGGATAACTTGGGGATAACTTTTTTATTTGATGTGAAAAACTTTTTTTCTTTTTCAAAAAAATGCCTTAAAATAAGGCTTTTCCCACTGTGGATGATGTTCCTTTAGTTATTCACACTGCCAATTCCCCCTCTTTCCTTCTTTCGACATTTTTCTGCATTTTTCGAAGTCTGTGATTCCCAAAATTCCTTTATTTTTCAACCTTTTTTTCATCTGGTTCTTCTGTAACATACTTATGTAAACTTATTGGTTTACATAAAGTTATCCACATTTTGGGGATAACTTGGGGATAACTTCGTGTGTAACTTTTGCATATTTTCTACATTTTTCCCACAAACGCCCATTTTATCGCATTTTTGAGTGTGGATTATTGTCGAAAAGTTATGCACATTCAAAAATAAGCATTGATAATTTTCCTGTTTTAGTTTAATATTAAATAAGTAAAACTGGCCTTAAAAGGAGATCCTCATGAATATCATAGAAGAAAAGTGGGACAGTGTTGTGGATACCCTCAGTACAGAATTCGGATTTTCCACAATTTCCATCAACACCTGGATCAAACCACTTCAAGTACAAAGATATGACAGTGACGAAGGCACTCTTTTTATTTATGTCCCGATTGATGAAATGGGTATTAACGAGGATTTCATTAATTCCTATATAAATAAGAAGTTTACAACTCCGCTCCGTTCTACGATTGCAGAGCTTACAGGACTGGACTGCACCAAGATCGTGTATACTGTAGAACAAAATGTTGTAAAAGAAGCGGATTCTTCTTCGAATACTGACAATTCTTTCAATAATATATTAGAAAAAGCAAATTTAAATCCGGAATATACCTTTGAAAACTTCGTTGTCGGAAGCAACAACAAATTTGCACACGCTGCATCTTTGGCAGTTGCCGAATCCCCGGGCGAAATCTACAATCCCCTCTTCCTCTACGGAGGTGTTGGACTGGGGAAAACCCATCTGATGCACTCGATCGCACACTTTATCCTGGAAAATAATCCACAGACCAGAGTACTTTATGTAACGAGTGAATCCTTTACGAACGAACTGATTGAAGCGATCCGAAACGGCAATAATACTGCTATGACAAAATTCCGTGAAAAGTACCGTAATATCGACGTTCTGCTGATCGACGATATCCAGTTTATCATCGGAAAAGAGTCCACACAGGAAGAGTTTTTCCACACGTTTAACGACCTGCATGGTGCGAAAAAGCAGATCATCATTTCATCCGATAAACCGCCGAAAGAGATCGCAACGCTGGAAGGAAGGCTGAAATCCCGCTTTGAATGGGGCCTGATCGCAGATATTTCTTCCCCGGATTATGAGACAAGGATGGCAATCCTCCGCAAAAAAGAAGAACGTGATTCCAAAGAAAAAGGTTACCATCTGGATGATGAAGTCATTCAGTATATTGCTACCAATATCAAGTCCAATATCCGTGAACTCGAAGGTGCACTGAACCGGATCACTGCAATGAGCAGTCTTGAACACCGCGAAATTACAGTAGAACTGGCACAGGAAGCCTTAAAGGATATGATTTCACCGAACGCAAAACGAGAAATCACCCCGGATCTGATCCTTCTGACCGTTGCAGAACACTTTCATATCAAAACAGATGATATAAAAGGTTCCAAACGAAGTGCTGATATCGTGATTCCAAGGCAGATTGCCATGTATCTGTGCCGTGAAATGACCAGCACACCGCTCAAAGCGATCGGAAAACTGATGGGAAACCGCGATCATACGACCGTACTTCATGGAGTTGAGAAAATTTCGAAAGAAATTGAGACTTCCGATGATCTGAAAAACACGATAGATATCATTAAAAAGAAACTGAATCCAAACTAGACGGCCGAAAAAGCATCGTCTTTTTATTTGTGCACAAAATAATGTGGATATGTGTTGGATACTGTGTGAATAACTTTAGCCAATTTCTGAGGATGTTAATAACCCACCAGTTTTCCTCAGAAATTTGTGGACTTTTCACCAGTTTATCCAACCTGTTTTTTCCCTTAAATTCAAGGATTTTGGGAGTTATTCACATATTCACATCCCCTACGGCGGCTACTACGGATTTTCTCTTTAATTTATCTCATTTAACCCACAAAGGAGTTATCAACACAATGAAATTAGTATGCTCAAAAAGTAATCTTTTAAAAAGTGTGAATATTGTTCTGAAAGCAATCCCAGGAAAAACAACCATGCCTATCCTGGAATGTATTTTAATTGATGCATCCACAAACAATATTAAATTTACAGCCAATGATATGGAACTTGGAATTGAAACCATCGTTGACGGTACCATTCTGGAAAAAGGAATTGTTGCAATTGATGCAAAAATTTTCTCTGATATCATTCGTAAACTTCCTGATAATGATGTTACGATTGAAACAGACGGAAATCTGACGACTACCATCACCTGTGAGAAGGCAAAATTCAGCATCAGCGGTCAGTCCGGGGAAGAATTTTCCTATCTTCCTTATGTAGAAAGAGATAATCATATTGTTGTCTCTCAGTTTACATTAAAAGAGGTGATTCGTCAGACTATTTTCTCAATCGCAGCCAATGAAAACAATAAGATGATGACCGGCGAATTATTCGAAGTCAAAGGCGATATGCTGCGTGTAGTATCCCTGGATGGACACCGCATAAGTATACGGAAAATTGAATTAAAAGAGGAATATTCTGATATCAAAGTTGTCGTTCCTGGAAAGACACTTATCGAAATCAGTAAGATTTTATCAGGCGAAACCGAAGATGAAGTCAGTATTTTCTTTACAAAAAATCATATTGTCTTTGAATTTGATGATACCGTTGTTGTGTCACGTCTGATTGAGGGTGAATATTTCCGCATTGATCAGATGCTTTCCAGTGACTACGAAACCAAGATTCAGGTAAATAAAAAAGAGCTTCTGGACTGTATTGACCGTGCGACACTTCTGGTAAAAGAAAGTGATAAAAAACCGATCATTCTTTCAATCACAGATGATAATATTGAACTTAAGATTCAGTCTCAGATCGGTTCCATGGATGAAGAAATTGACATCAATAAAGAAGGCAAGGACATTATGATCGGATTTAATCCGCGATTTCTGATCGATGCTCTTCGTGTTATTGATGATGAAACGGTTGATATTTATCTGATGAACCCGAAAGCACCATGCTTTATCAGAGACGAACAGCAATCTTATATATATTTGATCTTGCCGGTTAATTTTATGGCATAAGGAGTGAAAGTTTATGGAAACAATTAAATTAAGAGATGAGTTTATCAAACTTGGTCAGGCATTGAAAGCAGCAGGTTTTGTAGAGTCCGGCGTGGACGCAAAATATGCCGTTCAGGATGGTCTTGTGAAGGTAAACGGCCAGACAGAAACACAGCGGGGCAAGAAACTGCATGCCGGCGATGTGGTAGAATATGATGGTCAGACTGTAAAAATTACAGATTGATGGAATGATAGTAAAATCTTTGAAGCTGAATCAGTTCCGCAATTATGAGTCGCTGCAGTTGTCTTTTGATAAGGGAACGAATCTTTTCTATGGGAACAATGCCCAGGGGAAGACCAATATTCTCGAAGCGGTATATCTATGCGGAACGACGAAATCCCATAAGGGAAGTAAAGACAGGGAAATGATCCATTTTGGTGAGGAAGAAGCTCATATACGGATGGCGATCAGCAGAAGCCAGAGTGCTTATGAGATCGATATGCATCTGAAAAAGAACCGGCCGAAGGGCATTGCAGTCAACGGCGTGCCGATCCGAAAGGCGGCAGAGCTGCTTGGAATCGCAAACTTTGTTTTTTTCTCACCGGAGGATCTTGGTATCATTAAAAACGGACCGGCGGAGCGGCGGCGTTTTATTGATATGGAACTTTGTCAGCTGGATAAGCTTTACTTACACGAGCTTTCCAATTACAATAAAGTGATCATACAGAGAAATAAGCTGCTGAAAGAGTGTTCTTTTAACAGTCAGTATGAAGAAATGCTGGATATATGGGATATGCAGCTGGTAAAATATGGAAAAAAGCTGATCGAATCAAGGGAGCGGTTTGTCGAAGAGCTTGGCGTGATCGTAGCAGAGATACATAGAAATCTGACGGGCGGCAGAGAAGAGCTGATGGTCCGTTATGAGAAAAATGTTTCTGCGGACGAATTCGAAAGAAAACTTCGGACTTCCAGGAAACGGGATCTGAAGGTGAAAATGAGCATGACAGGTCCTCACAGGGACGATCTGCTTTTTGAAGTAAAGGGTGTAGATATCCGCAGATTTGGATCGCAGGGGCAGCAGAGAACGGCTGCACTTTCGCTGAAACTTGCGGAGATCGAACTGGTAAAAAGAGCGATCAAAGATACGCCGGTACTGCTTCTGGATGATGTACTTTCCGAACTGGACAGCAGCAGGCAGCAGTATTTATTAGACAGTATACATGATATACAGACGTTGATCACCTGTACGGGGATTGATGATTTTATAGAAAACAAGTTTCAGTTGAACAAAGTTTTTCATGTTGCAGACGGTGTTGTTTGCGAAGGATGAAAAGAAAAGACAGGAGGTTACTATGGGCACAGAGAGCAATGCAGAATACGGTGCAGATCAGATTCAGATATTGGAAGGTCTTGAGGCTGTACGAAAGAGACCGGGTATGTATATCGGCAGTACATCGTCCAGAGGTCTTCATCATCTGGTTTATGAGATTGTAGATAATGCAGTTGATGAAGCTCTTGCGGGGTATTGTGATACCATCCAGGTAACGATAAATAAAGATAATTCCGTAACAGTCATTGACAATGGACGAGGCATTCCGGTCGGAATCAACCACAAAGCAGGTATTCCGGCGGTAGAAGTCGTGTTTACGATCCTGCATGCCGGCGGAAAATTCGGCGGTGGCGGATACAAAGTTTCCGGTGGTCTGCATGGTGTAGGTGCGTCTGTTGTAAATGCACTTTCTACACATCTTGAAGTTACGATTTACCATGAAGGTAAAATTTATCGTCAGCGATATGAAAGAGGAAAAGTAGTATATAAATTAAAAGTGATCGGAGAATGTGATCCAAAGAAAACAGGTACAACGGTTACATTCCTGCCGGACAGCGAAATTTTTGAAGAAACAGTTTTTGATTTTAATGTGCTTAAACAGAGACTTCGTGAGATGGCATTTCTTACAAAAAATATCAAGATTGTTTTAAGAGATGACCGTCCGGAAGAACCAATCGAAAAGACGTTCCATTATGAGGGCGGTATCAAGGAGTTTGTGACTTACCTGAATAAAGGCAAGACACCGCTTTACCCGGATATTATTTACTGTGAAGGAATGAAGGATAATATTTATGTGGAAGTTGCCATGCAGCACAACGATGGATACACCGAAGGTTCCTACAGTTTTGTAAATAACATCACGACTCCGGAAGGCGGAACCCATCTGACTGGTTTTAAAAATGCACTGACAAAGACTTTTAATTCTTATGCGAGACTGAATAAACTGATCAAGGACACCGAGACACTTTCCGGTGATGATATCCGTGAAGGTCTTACCGTGATCGTAAGCATCAAGATTGAAGATCCGCAGTTCGAAGGTCAGACCAAGCAGAAACTGGGCAACAGTGAGGCACGAGGTGCCGTTGACAATATTGTTTCCGAGCAGCTGATGATCTATCTGGAACAGCATCCGCAGGTTGCAAAAATGATCCTTGAGAAATCTATCATGGCTCAGAGAGCGAGAGAGGCAGCCAGAAAAGCAAGAGATCTGACCAGAAGAAAATCTGCACTGGAAGGAATGTCTCTTCCTGGAAAACTGGCAGACTGTTCAGACAAAGATCCGAAAAACTGTGAAATCTATATTGTTGAGGGAGATTCTGCCGGTGGTTCTGCAAAGACAGCGAGAAGCCGTGCAACCCAGGCAATCCTGCCGCTTCGCGGAAAAATCCTGAATGTGGAGAAAGCAAGACTTGATCGTATTTATGCAAATGCGGAGATCAAGGCGATGATCACTGCGTTCGGAACCGGTATCCACGAAGATTTTGATATTTCAAAACTGCGTTATGACAAGATCATCATTATGACCGATGCCGATGTTGATGGTGCACATATCAGTACACTGCTTTTGACATTCCTGTACCGTTTCATGCCGGATCTGATCAAAGAAGGACATGTATATCTGGCACAGCCACCACTGTATAAACTGGAGAAAAATAAAAAAGTCTGGTATGCGTACAGCGATGAGCAGCTGGCAGCGATCCTGGGAGAAGTCGGACGAGACCAGAACAACAAGATCCAGCGTTACAAAGGTCTTGGAGAGATGGATGCAGAGCAGCTCTGGGAAACTACCATGGACCCGGAAAAACGAGTGCTCCGCCGTGTTGTTATGGATAACGAAAATTCTTCAGAGCTGGATGTTACCTTTACAACGCTGATGGGCGATCAGGTAGAACCAAGAAGAGAATTTATTGAAGAGAATGCTCAGTTTGTAAAAAATCTGGATATTTAGTGCTCGGAAGTAGGAGGAAAAACTGTTGGAAGACAATATTTTTGATAAGATACATGACGTGGATTTGAAAAAGACCATGGAAGAATCTTATATCGATTATGCAATGAGCGTTATTGCAGCACGTGCATTGCCGGATGTAAGAGACGGTCTGAAGCCGGTGCAGCGAAGAGTTTTGTATTCCATGATCGAACTGAATAACGGACCTGACAAGCCGCACCGTAAATGTGCACGTATTGTCGGTGATACCATGGGTAAATATCATCCACATGGAGACAGCTCCATCTACGGAGCACTGGTAAATATGGCTCAGGACTGGTCAACCAGATATCCGCTGGTAGACGGCCACGGAAACTTTGGTTCTGTCGATGGCGACGGAGCTGCTGCCATGCGATATACTGAGGCACGTCTGAGCAAAATTTCCATGAAAATGCTTGCAGATATCGATAAAAATACGGTAGATTTTTCACCGAACTTCGATGAAACGGAGAAAGAGCCAGATGTACTTCCGGCAAGATTTCCGAATCTTCTGGTAAATGGTACGACCGGTATCGCCGTAGGTATGGCAACGAACATTCCGCCGCATAATCTGCGTGAAGTTGTAAAAGCCGTTGTGAAGATCATCGACAACCGCATTGAAGAAGGCAGAGAGACGGAGATCGAAGAAATCCTGGATATCGTAAAAGGTCCGGATTTCCCGACCGGTGCAATGATCCTCGGAACAAGAGGAATCCAAGAAGCTTACCGCACAGGACGCGGCAAGATCCGTGTGCGTGCCGTAACAGAAATCGAATCCATGCCAAACGGCAAGAGCCGTATTCTGGTATCGGAGCTGCCGTACATGGTAAACAAGGCCAGACTGATCGAAAAAATGGCAGAACTGGTACGTGATAAAAAGATTGACGGAATCACAGCGATCACAGATGAATCAAGCCGTGAAGGTATGCGTATCAACATTGAGCTTCGAAGAGATGTCAACGCAAATGTCGTACTGAATCAGCTTTTCAAACATACACAGCTCCAGGATACCTTTGGTGTGATTATGCTCGCACTGGTAAACAAAGAGCCGAAAGTTCTGAATCTTCTGGAGATGCTCCAGCATTATCTGAGACATCAGGAAGATGTTGTTACAAGACGTACACAGTACGAACTCAACAAAGCAGAAGAACGTGCACATATCTTAAAAGGTCTGCTGATCGCACTGGATCATATTGATGAAGTCATCAGCATTATCCGTGCATCCAGAACAGCAGCACTTGCAAAAGAAGCATTGATGACACGTTTTGAACTTTCCGATGCACAGGCACAGGCGATCGTAGATATGCGTCTGCGTGCACTGACCGGTCTGGAAAGAGAGAAGATCGAAGCAGAGTATGAAGCTCTGATGGCAAAAATCAAGGAGTTGAGAGCCATTCTTGCAGACGAAAATCTTCTGCTTGGCGTGATCAAAACAGAAATCATGGAAATCGCAGATAAGTATGGTGATGAGAGAAGAACTTCCATTGGATTTGATATGTATGATATTTCTACAGAAGATCTGATCCCGCGTGAAAATGTTGTGATCGCCATGACAAAACTTGGTTATATTAAACGTATGAGTGTTGACAATTTCAAGGCTCAGAACCGCGGTGGCAAGGGCATCAAGGGTATGCAGACCATCGAAGATGACTACATCGAAGAACTGCTGATGATGAATACACATCACTATCTGATGTTCTTTACCAACACCGGAAAAGTATACCGCCTGAAAGGATATGAAATCCCGGAAGCCAGCCGTACGGCAAGAGGAACGGCGATCGTCAATCTGCTCCAGCTCGCACCGGAAGAAAAGATCACGGCGATGATCCCGGTCAAAGAGTACAAGCAGGGCAAATATCTGTTTATGGCAACCAGAAAGGGTATTGTGAAAAAGACACCGCTTCTGGATTATGCAAACGTAAGAAAGACAGGACTTGCAGCCATCAGCCTGCGTGAAGATGATGAACTGATCGAAGTCAAGCTGACCAACAACAAAAAAGATATTTTCCTGGTAACAAAATACGGTCAGTGTATCCGCTTCCCGGAGACCGATGTCCGCAGCATGGGACGTACGGCGATGGGAGTCATCGGCATGCAGCTCAATGACGGCGACGAAGTCATTGGTATGCAGCTCAATACACAGGGAGATCACCTTCTGATCGTATCTGCAAACGGCATGGGAAAACTGACCTCGATCGATGAGTTCAAGAGCCAGAACCGCGGTGGTAAAGGTGTGAAATGTTATAAGATTATGGAGAAGACAGGAAACGTGATCGGTGTTAAGAACCTCCATATGGATGACGAGATCATGATGATCAATACCGAAGGCATTGTCATTCGTATGATGTGCAGCGACATTTCCGTTCTTGGACGTGTGACATCCGGTGTGAAACTTATGAATCTTTCGGAGAACGTATCTGTGGCAAGTATTGCGAAAGTCCGTGAAACTTCAGCAGACAGCGAAGATATCATCAAAAAAATCGAAGACGAAATGATCGAAGATGAGAAAAACGACGAAGAAATCAAAAACGAAGAGACAACACAGGAGTAATCAAACTGGAGGAAGACCATGATTTTGCGAAGAATGCTTGCAATCTGGATTTCAAAAGCAACATGTGTAGTATGTAAACTTGCCGGCAAACAGGGGGTAACCCTGGCCGGCAAAATTGCACTTAAAATAGATCCGAAAATCCTGATGGAACTTTCCGGGCAGGTGAGGAAAAAGATTTTTATCACCTGCGGAACAAACGGAAAGACGACAACTAATAATCTGCTCTGCTCGGCAATCGAGGCAGAAGGTGAGAAAGTGATCTGCAACCACACCGGTTCCAATATGCTCAACGGTGTCATATCGGCATTCGTGCTGGCAGCAAAATGGAACGGAAAACTGGATGCGGATTATGCGTGTATTGAGATTGATGAGGCATCAACAGTAAGAGTTCTGCCGTATTTTAAACCGGACTATATGATTTTGACCAATCTTTTCCGGGATCAGCTCGACCGTTACGGGGAGATTGATATTACGATGGAACTGCTCAAAAAAGCCATGCATATGGCTCCTGATATGACACTTGTCGTAAATGGCGATGATGCACTTTCGGCATTTCTTGCAAAAGATTCCGGTAACAAATATGTTACGTTTGGTATCGGAAAGCAGTGTCAGCAGGAAAAAGAAAATGCAAGAGAGATCCGGGAAGGTCAGTTCTGCAAATGCTGCGGAGAAAAGCTGAATTACCATTTTTACCATTACAGTCAGCTTGGGGATTATGAGTGTCCGAACTGCGGATTTAAAAGACCGAAGCTCGATTTTGATGCTGAAAACGTAAAAAGCGGTGGAAAACTTTCCTTCGATGTGGATAACAGAAAAATAAAAGCCAACTACCGTGGATTCTACAACGTTTATAATATTCTGGCAGCCTATGCAGCAGCTCGCACAGCCGGTCTGGAATTAAAGAATTACAACAAAGTGCTGGCAGACTACAATCCGCAGAACGGACGTATGGAGCATTTTCACATCAAAAATACCGATGTTCTGCTGAACCTTGCAAAGAATCCGGCTGGATTTAACCAGAATATTTCCGCAGTGCAGGAAGATGACAAACCGAAAGATATCATCGTGCTGATCAACGATAAAGATCAGGATGGTACGGATATTTCCTGGCTCTGGGATGTGGATTTTGACCGTTTTCAGGATATGAATGCAGCGTCGATCACGGTCAGCGGAATCCGATGCCAGGATATGCGTCTGCGTCTGAAATATGTTGATATTCCATCCAGGCTGGAACCGGATGTAGAAAAGGCAATCCGCAGCCGCATTGCAGACGGAACCGGAAATCTGTACGTGCTGGTAAATTATACGGCACTTTATGACACTCACAATATCCTGAAAAAATTAGAGCAGGAAAAAGCGTAGGAGGCGGCAGAAGCTATGAAAATTACAATCGGACATCTTTATCCGGATCTGTTGAACCTCTACGGAGACCGGGGAAATATCCAGTGCATGATGAAACGCTGCCAGTGGAGAGGCATTGAAGCAGAAACGCTGGAATTTAAACTGGAAGATGAAGTAGATTTTTCCAAACTGGATATTGTGCTGCTCGGAGGCGGTTCTGACCGTGAGCAGATGATCGTCTGCAAAAGACTGCAGCAGATCCAGAAAAACTTTAAAGATTATGTGGAAGACGGCGGTGTTGTGATCGCTGTCTGCGGTGGTTATCAGCTGCTTGGAGATTACTATCAGACGGACGAAGGCCGTATGGAAGGACTGCATTTGGTCAAACTCCACACGGAGCAGAAACCGGGAAGACTGATCAGCAATATCGTGCTGAAAAGTGATCTCTTTGATATGCCGGTCGTTGGATTTGAAAATCACGGCGGACGTACCGATATCGGTGATAACCAGCCGTTTGGCAAAGTCCTGTATGGTTCCGGAAACGACGGTGAATCTGGCTATGAAGGTATTGTATACAAGCATGTGATCGGCACCTATCTGCACGGACCACTGCTGCCGAAAAATCCACAGGTCTGTGACTGGTTGATAGAGAAAGCACTGGAGCGAAAATACGGAAAAGACATTGAGCTTCAGCCGCTGGATGATCAGGAAGAAAAAGAAGCAAACGCTTATATAGTAAACAGATTTGTAAAATAGAGGATTGGAACAGGATAGACAAAAGATGCTTATGCTCCACTTTTTTGCTCATAGCGTAGTGGGGCATGAAGCCATAAAACCATAAAACCACTCCTGTGTCATCCATAATTTTGGAAATTTGCCCTTGGCATCATATAAAATAGAAAATTACAGGGCAAATCGTATAAAAGAAAAAAGAAACAGGAAGCTGATTATTGGAAGGATAGATAAAAAATATTCCGGTAATCAGCTTTTTTTAGTAAATAGTAATTGAAAAAAAGCACATGAGATGTTAATATGAACTGGACATAATTAATTTTTTGTATAAGCAAATTAAGGAGGGCTTTTATGAAAAGATGGAAACAGTATTTGTCTGTTATGACAGCAGCTGCAGTGGTTATTTCCGGACCGGCAGTACCGATGAGTCAGGTATTTGCAGCAGATGCTCAGATGGTAACAGATGCAGATTTAAATGACACGACGGTGGCAGAGCCTGCAGCATGGGGAGCAACACCGAATGATGAACAGCTTTGGTACATGAAACAGGGGACAGCAGCATTCTGTCATTTCGGACCGAATACATTTAATAACGTTGAGTGGGGCGAAAAGTATGGAGAGACTGCTCCGGTAAATCTTTTTACTCTGACGAAAGATTTTGATGCAGAATCTCTTGTAAAAGCGGTAAAAGAAGCTGGATTCAGCCGTCTGATCCTCACAGCAAAACACCATGATGGATTTTGTCTGTGGTCAAGTGAGTATACGGATTATGATATAGCAAGTACAAACTATAAAAACGGCAAAGGAGATATTCTGGAAGAAATCTCAGATGCATGTACCAAGTATAATCTGGATATGGGCTGTTATCTTTCACCATGGGATATCTATGAAGATAAATATGGATGTTTCGGCGATAACAACAATAAGAAAAACAACCATAATAAAGGAAGTGAGAAAGGAACTTTCACGGATTACAATAAACTGTATGTAGCATGGATCAATGAAATCTGTCAGGCAAAAAAAGCAGATGGAAGCTATAAATATGGCAATAATAATCCAAAACGCCGTTCTGACCGTTTTGTAGAATGGTGGATGGATGGAGCACAGGGAAGTGCAAGTAATAGACAGACATACGACTGGAAAGCAATCCTGGGTGCTATCAGAGAGAATAATCCGCACTGTCAGGTATTTGGAACAGGTAAAGCGGTAAATGGTAAGAACGGTGCTGAAGATAAAGCACTGGCAGGAACGGGTGGTATCCACTGGATTGGAAACGAATCAGGCTGGGCATCTAATGAAACATGGGCAAAGATCAATATTGGTGAAGACTATGAGGAATTACCAAAATCCGATGGAGCTTATATTGGTGTGAGCGAAGGTGTACAGTGGTCTGTACCGGAAGTTGACACGAAAATGTTGGCAGGATGGTTCTGGAGAGATTCAGCAGGAGACAGTACGACAAAATCAGAAAAAGATCTTGCAGATATTTATTTCCGTACCGTGGGACGAGGTGCAACTTTACTTATGAATCTGTCTCCAAATAAAGAGGGTAAGGTAGGAGAAACACAGTTAAACCGTTTTAAAGAGTTTGGAAGCAACATTCAGGAAACCTTTGATGAGGACTTTACCAAAGAAGAAGGTGTAACAGCAAGTGCAACTTCTGTATGGGGAAATTCCAAAGAATTTTCGGCAAGTAAAGTAATTGATACGATTCCGGAAGGTCAGACATATGATGAAACATACTGGGCACCGGAAGATGGTAAGACAACAGGAAGTCTGGAGATTAATCTGAATGGTATTAAGAAATTCGATGTTGTTTCTATCGAGGAATATATCCAGAAAGGACAGACGATTTCTTCTTTCACAGTAGAATATAAAGACGTAACAGGAAGATGGCATGATTTCGGAAAAGGAGCTACGATTTCTGCAAAGCGTCTGTGCCGCAGTGAAGCAGTAGAAGGAACCGCAGTACGTATCAATATCACAGGGGCAAAAGCAACACCGAAGATCTGTAATGTAGGCGTATACAAAGCAGCAAAAGGATTCGAAGTAGAATCATCAGGAAGTACGGTACTTCCGACTAACCTGAAAAAGATAGGAATCAGTAAGGCAACAAGAGAAGGTAACTGGACATTCGAAGCAGATGAAGATGGTGCAGCACAGGGTTCTGCATGGGGAAATGCAGGTGTAACAGCCAGCTTTAAATTTACAGGAACAAAAGCATGGGTTATTGGAACAGCTGATCCAAATCATGGAAACATGGACGTTTACATTGATGGAACAAAAGTTGATACGGTAAGTACAAAACAGGCTTCAAGAAAAATGGGAGCCCTGCTGTATACGACGAAAGAACTTGCATATGGAGAGCATACCATCAAACTTGTGGGAACTTCACAGGCACTTGGTATCAGTAAGATCTGGTATGCAGATGGTTCCGGTATCTTCAGTATGAAACAAAAAGAATGTGATTTGCTGTATGGCGGAACATATGATGTTGAAATTACACGTACTGCAGGTTCACATGGAAAAGTTACTGTTGGATATTCAACACAGTCAGCAGGGGCAGAACAAGGAGTAAACTATATCAACCTGACAGGAACCGTAACGTTTGAAGATGGAGAAACATCAAAGACAATTACTCTGACAGGACTGGAGAATGACAGAAGTGCTGATGGAAAAGACTTTTATTTCACATTGATGCAGGCAGAAAATTCAGAAGCATCTTTCGATACAGACAGTTATACACATGTAACATTGTATCATCCAAATGTAGATAAAATAATGGAAAGAGCAGAAGAAATCAATCTTGCAGACTATGAAGCAACAAGTGCAAATGCATTCCAGAGTGCAGTTTCCACATTGAAGGATCTGTTATTCGATGAAAAGGCAACGGATGAACAGAAGAAAACGGCCCTGAATACACTTGTAAAAGCTAAGAATGAACTTGTTTCAACAGGCAGCACAGGAATGGTTCTTCCAACAGCAGGAGAAGAAACAGAAGTAGAGGCAGAGGACTTTACACTGAAGCCGTTAAATGGAGATTCTACCAACCATGTACATGTAGTGGAACGATCTGAAGCAAGTGGCGGAAAAGTGGTCGACTGGTTTATGAATGGAGATACTATTTCCATGAACTTCTATGCTCCGGCAGCAGGACAGTATAAAGTGAAGGCTACTTATCAGAGTGGACGTACAGAGGCAGGCGGAAATCCAAATGTATTTTCATGGAAGGGTACTAATGTAGAGAGTGGAAGTCTGGATGTATATGGAGAAGCCGGTGCAACACAGGTACATACTGCAGAATTTACCATTAATGTAACAAAAAAAGGTCATGGCACTTTAGTTTTTGAAGGAACAGAAAAAGAAGGACCAAGAATTGATAAATTCGTATTCTCAAAAGAAAGTAAAGAAGCAACAGGCATTCAGATCAATAAACAGAAAATGAGCCTGAGCAAAAAAGATCAGACAGAAAGAATCTACGTAAAAGTAAATCCGGAGGATAGTGCAAACCAGAATGTAACATTTACGACTTCGGATAGCAAAGTAGCTACAGTAGATGAAAAAGGAAATGTAAAGGCAGTTGCAAACGGAACCGCTGTGATTACAGTAACCACTAAAGATGGAAAGCACAGTGCTTCCTGTGAGGTTACGGTATTTATCGAACAGCAGGTTATTGATGAACTGATTACAAAAATCAATGATGAACTTACTGCTTTAAAAGACAAGAAGGAAAGTGATTATACACCAGAATCTTGGAAAGAGTATAAGAAAGCTCTGGAAGCAGCTACAAACGCAGCAAAAGATGAAAAGGCAACGAAAGCAGACTTAGAGAAGGTACTTGAAAATCTGCAGGCAGCAGCAGCTAAACTTCAGAAAAAAGCACCTGAGTCAGAAACACCGTCAACCGATAAACAGCCAGAGACACCGTCAACGGATAAAAAGCCGGAAACTCCTTCAACCGATTCTAAAAATCCAACTGTTGGAACAGAAGCGAAGGTAGGAAAAGGTATCTATCGCGTAACAAACGCAAAGAAAAAGACAGTAGTTCTGGTAAAACCGCGTAAAACCAACAATACAAGCTTTAACGTACCAAAGAGCGTAAAACTGGCAAACGGAAGATACAAAGTTGTTGGAATTGAAAAGAATGCATTTAAGAATAACAGAAAACTGAAGAAAGTTGTCATCGGAAGTCAGGTAACAAAGATCGGTGCAAATGCATTCAGCGGAGCTAAAAATCTGAAGACTATTACAATCAAATCCAAATCTCTGAAGAGCGTTGGAAAGAATGCATTCAAGGGAATCCATAAGAACTGCAAGATTAAAGTTCCAGCTAAGAAATTAAACAGCTACAAGAAACTTCTGAGTAAAAAAGGTCAGAAAGCAAGCGTAAAAATTACAAAATAAACCAGAGTTAAGAACATTGATTCTGAAATAAAAAGCGGTTAAAAAGAGCTGCCACAAAGGTGATAAAACACCGGAGTGGCAGTTCTTTAATATGAGCAAAAAGGTTATGTATTTATGTTTTCTGGAAATTCCGCTATTTCGCATGCCTCTTTTTCTGAAAAGCCTTTTTCAATGAAGTAAAAATAATTTGTAAACTGTGAGCTTTAAAAAGCAAAAAAAGTATATGAGCTTTAAAAAGCAAAAAAAGTAAGGTATAATATAAAAGAAATATAATAAAATCGGAGGAGAAAGAGTGAAAAAATTTACTTATCAGGCAACGCAGAGATTGTATGCACTTATAGTTGGAATAATATTTTTGTTGATATTATTTGGACAATGGTGCAGCTTTAAATTAAAAAAAGGATTTTTGATCCCAAATATTGTAATTTTAGGGGGAATTATTTTAGCCGGGGCATTTGTATATTACTGGCGATATAAAAGAAATGGAAAGCAGAAGGCGGAGAAGATATGGAAGTATGATTTAATTGTAAAAATTTCTTTGATTATATTATTTGTTGTTCAAATTTTTATTGCTTACAATATAGTTTTTGAACCTGGATGGGATGCAGGAGGAATTTATAACAGTGCAAAAATATTTGTAAACGGAAATCGGGCGGATATCGTTATAAGATATCCATTTTCTATGTATCCAAATAATTTACTGCTGCTGTTTATAGAGTCAGCTGTTATTTCTTTCTGTAATTTGTTTGCAAATGAAAATGAAGTTGTACAGTTAATGTTTTTTGCAGTTCTTAATTCAATGATAAATGTCGCTGCGTGCTATTTGACATATAAAAGTGCCAATCTCATTTGTAAGAAAAAAATTGCATTTGCTGCCTTTATATTAGCTGTTTTAAATTTTGGCTTATCTCCGTGGAATGTAATTTTTTATTCAGATTCGTTAGGATTGGTTTTTCCGATACTGACGTTTTATTTATTTATGAAACCAAATAAAACAGAAAAAATGGATTGGATTTCCAAAATTATGGCAGTGATTGCAGGATGTATCGGATATAATATCAAACCACAATGCCTTATTATGCTGATAGCATTGTTTATCATCCAGTTTTTCAGTTGTTTAAAAAACAAGAAAAAACTTCTTCAAATTGTGATTTTGGCGGGATGTTTTATTCTTTCACTAATAACAATAAAAACAAGTATCAACCTGATTTGTGAAAAAAATCAAATTGTTCTGGATTCAAATCAGAGATTGGGAATGTCCCATTTTCTGATGATGGGAAATAATGAAGAAGGTGGAGGTCTTTACGTTGGGGATGATGTGGCGTATTCGAAATCCTTTGCAACGCCACAGGAAAGAAAAAAAGCAAATATACAAAGAACTTTTGAAAGAATGAAAGATATGGGAATAGCAGGTTATCTTCGATTTTTAGCAAAAAAGATGCTTACTGTCTATAATGATGGTACTTATGCATGGGGCGGAGAAGGAAACTTTTTTATGGTTGTTTTTCCGCAGCCTGATAATCATATAGCTGTCTTTCTAAGAAATGTATATTATGCAGATCACAAATATTATGATATCTATGTAACAGTAATGCAGAGTATCTGGGTTTTTGTAATGGGTGCGGTTGCTGTTTCGGGGTTGGGGAAAGAAAATCGGCAGGAGATTATAGTGCTGATGCTTTCCATTGTAGGACTGACCTTATTTGAAGTGTTTTTCGAAGCGAGAGCCAGATATCTATATACATATGCTCCGGTATTTTGTATTTTAGCAGCAAATGGAATGGAAAAATTAAACAGTGAGATAAAGAAGAAAAGTAGATTATAAAAATATTTGAGGAGAAAAAATGAAACCAAGATTATATATGATAATACCTTGTTACAATGAAGAAAAAGTGCTTCCTATTACATCAGAAATGTTTCTGGAAGAGCTGAATTTATTGATAGCAAAAGATAAAATAAGTGAAAACAGCAGAATTTTATTTGTCAATGATGGAAGTAAGGATAAAACATGGGATTTGATTAAGGAACTTTCAGAGAAAGACGAACATTTCATCGGGATTTGTCAGAGCCGAAACAGAGGACATCAAAATGCTGTTCTGGCAGGAATGATGGAAGCAAAGGATGTTGCGGACATTACTATTTCAATTGATTGTGACGGACAAGATGATATAGCTGCTATGGAAGCGATGGTGGATCGTTATCATGAGGGCTGCGAAATCGTATATGGTGTAAGAAGCAATCGTGATACAGATACATTTTTTAAGAGATTTACGGCTCAGACTTTTTATAAGCTATTAAATAAACTTGGGGGAGAGATTGTGTACAATCATGCAGATTATCGACTGGTTTCAGCCAGAGTATTAAAGGAATTTGCAAATTTTAAAGAAGTCAATCTATTCTTGCGGGGTATGATTCCACTGGTAGGATTTAAAAGTACGAGCGTTTATTATGAAAGGCACGAAAGACTTGCCGGAGAATCTCATTATCCGATTTCAAAAATGCTTGCACTGGCGTTTGATGGAATTACAAGTTTGAGTGTAAAACCGATTCGCTTGATTACAGGGTTTGGACTTGGAGTTTCTGCCTTGAGTTTTATCGGAATTATCTGGGCGGTTATTGCAACAATTTTAGGAAAAACCGTAGCCGGATGGTCCAGTACGGTGTGTATCGTGTGCTTTATGGGAGGAATACAGTTGATCTGTCTCGGTGTTTTGGGAGAATACATCGGAAAAATCTATATGGAGGTAAAAGCAAGACCTCGATATATTATCAGTGAACGCACATGGGAAAAAGATGAAAAGGAGGAGCAAAAGAAATGTTCAAAATAGAAAGAAAAATTGTAGAATTTGTGGAACGAAATGTTAATATATTATTTATGCTGGCAATTACAGGTTTGGCGATTGTTGTACGTTATGCAGGAAGAGATTTTGTTTCCGGTGATATGACATGGTTTCTTTTAGGATGGTTTCAAAAAATAGCGGATAACGGAGGCATCCATAGTTTAAAAGATCAGGTTGGAGATTATAATATATTATATCAGACAATAGTAGCGTTATTTACATATATAGGAGACAAGAGCATTTATTACTATAAAATATTATCGATTTTCTTTGATTTTTGTATGGCAATATCAGCAGCTATATTTGCATGCGAATTGAGCAAAAAGGAAAAAAACGATAAAGTATTTTTTGTTACGTTTGCTGCGGTGATCATGTTGCCGACCGTTATTCTTAATTCTGCTTACTGGGGACAATGTGATTCTATTTATACAACGTTTATCATTCTTACATTACTGTACTTATATAGAGAAAAATACCATAGAGCATTTATGTTTTTAGGTATTGCATTTGCTTTTAAAATGCAGACAATATTTATTTTTCCATTTATTATATGTTTCTATATTTATAAAAAACAATTTAGCATATTTGAACTTCTTATTACAGTGTTTACTTTCTGGATATCGGGAATAGGTGCTTTTGTGCAGGGACGGAGTTTACTTGATCCATTTAGGATTTATGCGAATCAGACAGGTACATACCAGTATATGCATGTGAATTTTCCGAGTTTTTGGATGTTTGTAGGAAATGATTATGAATGGCTGAAAACGGCAGCA
This sequence comes from Hominisplanchenecus sp., assembly GCF_046967715.1. NCBI lineage: Bacteria > Bacillati > Bacillota > Clostridia > Lachnospirales > Lachnospiraceae > Hominisplanchenecus > Hominisplanchenecus sp. The sequence goes on along the minus strand of NZ_JBKVNQ010000010.1, from coordinate 19,037 downwards.
ATCGTTATGGCGGCAGGCATATGTGGTATGGGATTGTATATTATTATGAAAAGAAAGTTAGATTGCAGTCGTCCTGAAAATTTTGTGAGTATTGCGAGTTGGTTTATCTGGACTTGTGTATTGTTTTTACCGGCAATGCATGAAAGATATGCATATCCGTTGGAAATACTTTTGGTTATACTTACTTGCATCAATAAAGACTATTTAAAATATTCTTCGGTGGCAATATTATTTAGTTTATTTACTTATGGAAATTATCTGTTTTCAAATGGGGGACTTGACAAGTATATAGTAATTATTTATGCAGGATGTTATTTACATTTTACATATACAATTCTAAAAAAGAACAGTAAGGCGGCTACAGTAACAGACAAGGAGATGCAAAATGAATAATAAAATTTTACAGGAAAGTGCAGACGATTCTATTTTACAGGAAGACCTGGATCGTATTTCAGAGAGTGATATTCCATTGGAAGAGCTGAAGGGCAAGACAGTTCTGGTAACAGGGGCGACCGGGCTGATTGGTTCTCTGCTGGTAAAAGCATTGCAGTGTTGTAATCGGAGAAAAGAGGCCGGCATCAAAATTCTGGCACTTGTGCGTAATCAGGAGAAGGCAGAAAAACTTTTCGGTGAGCTGTTAAAGAGAGAGGATTTAAAGTTGGTGATCGGAGATATTACGATGCCGGTTGAAGTGGATGATAAGATTGATCATATCATCCACTGTGCGAGTATTACAACTTCAAAGGTTATGATCAGCAGACCGGTGGATGTGATTCGAACATCCCTTAACGGAACGGAGAATCTTCTGGAACTTGCAAAGGAAAAACAGGTCAGAAGCATGGTTTATGTTTCTTCGATGGAGATGTATGGGGCATTAAATTTACAGAATGATCAGATGGTGACAGAGGAAATGACGGGCTATTTAAATCCGCTGGCATTACGCAGCAATTATCCGGAAAGCAAGCGTATGTGTGAGAACATGTGTGTTGCCTATGGAACGCAGTATGAAGTTCCGGTGAAGATCGCAAGGCTGGCACAGACGTTTGGTGCCGGAGTATTGCCGGGAGAAAACCGTGTTTTTGCACAGTTTGCAAGAAGTGCCATGAAGGGCAGTGATATTGTACTTCATACAGAAGGAAAATCCGAAGGAAATTATTGCTATACGGCGGATGCAGTACGGGCATTGCTGACCATTCTGGTTAAAGGCGAAAATATGCAGGCCTATAATGTGGTGAATGAGAAATCGCATATTACGATTGCGGATATGGCAAAATTTGTTGCAGAGAAGATTGCAGAAAAGCCGATAGAAGTTGTATTTGATATTCCAAAGGAAAATAAATTTGGATATGCCAGTGATACAAAAATGCATCTGGCTGCCACCAGATTGATGGCACTTGGATGGCAGCCGGAAACAGATCTGGAAGAATCCTATCGAAGACTGATTGCGAGTATGAAAAACAGAAATGTTTAAAAGTATTTTTATAGATTTGGCAGTAAATGATTCGATTTGTCTGAAATAGTTACACAGTCTTCCGTAATCGTTCAGACATCAAAATATCGGTCAAGCTTACTTAAGGATTTGCGTATGTGAAGCAACTGAAACAGTTTGCTTCGAACTGCATCTACACAGCAGCCAACAACAAAAATGGCAAGGATAATTCCGAAAAAGAATAAGAGCATTTTTGAAACAGAACCATTTGTGATAAAAGCAAAACGCTCTGTCATAACATAACTGCGGACAAGAGGATGATCATGCAACAGATAGACACCGAAAGAAAGAGGTGATATCAGCATGATCATTTTTTTGACGGACTCGGAAAAGTTCATGCTGCCGAAAATGAGGAGCAATGATATGGCCGCCAGTACAATAAAAGGTGATGTATAGTGAATCAAAAAAGAAGAATCCAGAGTAAATCCGCTGATCGGAAATTTTTCAACAAGAATTTTGCTGCTCCATGTAATTAAAATGCAGAAAAAATATAAGATAAAGTATTTTTTCTTTTTAGAGTGAGAGACCAGATTCAGTTTTTTGATGCACGCACCGAGAAGGTACATCAGTGTGAGCCAGAAAACACTGTATCCGTCGCCCATATAAAAAACATCCTGCTGCGGTGTAAAAGTCTGTGAAATGGTCGGAACCACAGAAAATACGACAAGAGTAAAACAGAATAAAGTTTTTATTTGCTTTTCGGAGAGATTCCGAAACATCTGATTGATGAATGGGGAGAGAAAAAACACTCCTGCATAAGCAGTAAAATACCAGTATTCTTTTCGGGTGACCGGAAAGAGTGCCTGTATCCAGCCGGATGTATTTCTGCTTTCCGGAAGCAGAAAAAAGAAAACGGTGTTGATCAGGATTCCATAAAATAAGACCTGAAGCCAAAGAATCAGAATGTTTGAAATCTTAAAATGAGAATCAACACTGACAAATCCGGATATCATAGCGTAAGTATTTACAGCACCGAAGGCAATCACTTCCAGCAGCCACGCAATCTGATAATGTACCGATAAAAAAGAAACAGAACGTAAAATACCGCCATGCCCCAGAGTGTGGAGCATGACGATCATAATCATAGAAATCATTCGAAGAAAATCAATACCATAATTTCGTGTTTTCATAAGTCTTTTCCTTTTAAAGAAATCAATCCTGAATCTTGTCAACAGTAATATTTGGAAAAAGTGCATACCCGACAGAGAGACTGTTCGGATTGCAGTAAGGAATCTTGTTATTTCCATTGAAGGTTCCTGAGCAGGTGATCTTCTTATCCAGATAGGAAACATAGTCTTTCATTTTCATGGATAATGAATAGATATGTCCTGTGCCCTCTTCAGATAACAGCATAACCAGATTGTTTGACTCAGCATCAGCATTTTCATATACAACTTTGCCGGTTACGGAAACTTTTGAGTCAGCATAATAAAGAGGATATTTGCAGATTTCTCTGTAATCTTTCGTCAGGTGCATCGGATCAGCGGTGGTGTCATCGTCTTCAATCTCCCCACAGATCGTGGTAAATTCCGGAAGAGAATCAAGAGCTTCGACATCCGTAACGGATACCAGATCGCTGTATTGTTTCATGGCATCTTCTGAAATAATCCAGTCCTTAAAGGAATCAAATGACTTTTTGTAACCGAGCAGGCGGTGATATAAAATGGTAGAGCTGTCCGAAATCTCGGACAAACCATTATAAACGCCGTAAATTTTTATCCTGTCACCTACGGAAAGATTTGGAATACATGGAGTAGCAAATTTATCTGTTTTTAATGTTACTGCACGAAACAGATAAGGATTGCCGGCATCATCTTTGATCTTGAAATAGGCATATTTTGTGCTTTCGTAGATTTCCTGAACTTCACCTTCAACCTCAATTGGATGATCAACGTGATCGTAAGGATTTTCTGTTAATTCTTTATAAGGTATAGACCGGGCATTTGCTTTCCATTCTGAGATTGGAGTACAAAGATAAAACCAGTCTACAGATGCTGCTTTGGAATCGGCAGAATAGGATGTAATTTTTTTGTATGGTTTTCCGGCAATGGAAGAATATTTCAAAAAAATGCCGTCAGGGTCTGTTTCTTTTATTTTTCCTGAAATCAGACCGTCTTTGTACTGAACTTCTGCTGATTCTCCATCTTTGTAAGAAATGACACAGTCACCGGAAAAAGCATCGTCATCCCATCTTCCTTCTATCTGAAGAAAATCAGCGGATTTACCGGCAGGAGTGAAAATAGCTTCTCCGGCATCAGCATTCTTCGTAACGGTTCCATAATATACTTTATTAAAAACATTTACATTTACGAACTGCTCGTTTTTACTGTCTGCTGCACTGGTGTGAAACGAACATACACCGGCTAAAACCAGCAGGCAGGCAATCGCTTTTTTTAACATTATAGATCGCTCCTCTCTTCTGAGTATTTTACTAATAAAAAGGAAATCAGTCAAATATTACTTCTGTTTTTGAAGGAATCATAATTCACTCACATTTATATTATTAAATCAATTATGGGAGAGTACATATTACTGCTGCGTAGTTTTTCGGGTCTTGTTTTTAACAGTATTGTTTGTTATAATCAATAACCAGAGATTAAAGGAGAAAGAGGATGTTTATGGGCAAAAAGCGAAAAGCTGTCATGCTTGGAGTAAATGTATTTCTTGTACTGGCACTTTTATGGTCTGTAGTTTTTACCGTTGACCGAAAGAATGCGGCCTACACCAATACGGACATAGAACGATACAAGAGTTTAAATACCATACCAAAGCTTGGAGCTGTCACGAACAGCAGAACAGCTGAGATCCAATTTTCATTGTACGATGAAAAATTATATGGCATAGCTCTCTTTTTTTATGTATCGGGAGAAAATACCGATGGAGAGCTTGTATGTTCATTGAAGCACGATGGAGAGACTATTTCAGAACAGACGGTTGCAGTGAAGGAGCTGTTTGCTCTTGTCAATAAGAATGAAATTAAACCAAAAGAACTGATTCTTGGAAACGGTGAAGTATGCAATGGCGATTATACGCTGGAAATAAAGGGAAGTGGAATTTCATCGCAGACAAGGATTTCTTTATATGGTAATAAGGCAGATGAATATTTTCTGGATTATACCAATGCAAATTATCAGAACTATAATGGAATTCTTTATATTGTGGAAACTTTAGACCCAGAACGACCATATGTATGGGCCTGTGCATTTTTACTGGCTATGAGTTTTGTCTTTAGCCTGATCATATGTATGAATGAGAGGGAGAAAGAACATGAATAATATTAAGAAACATAAGAGACTGATAGCTGCGATTGTTGTGATTCTGCTGGCAGTGCTGGTAGAGATTTTTGCAAACCGGTCTGCATGGGGACATGCATATGATCTGGATATTACCGATCATATGTACATCAGCGAGAGTGCAGGTCAGGAAGAATATCAGGTTATATTTTCTGCTCCAAAAGGACTTTATATTCAGATGCTCCATGTGCAGGGGCATTTTAAAGATGAAGAGTTCTATGATATAGAAACAAAAGAAATCAATGATTTTGGCAAAGAAACAGAGCAAAAATATCATGACTGTGTAAATAAACTTCTGCCGGAATATTCAACCAGCATCAACAAAAAAGTCACCTATCTGAAGATGACCATGAAGAAGAATAAGGATGCAGAACTGACAAAAGTATCTCTGTCCAATAAAGCAGACATTAATCTGTATCGTTATTTCTTTATACTGTTGATCGGAGCGATGATTTACTGTACTTTCTTTGAAAAAGAATTTATCAAGAAGACAGAATGGTATTTCGCAGTATTTGCACTGAGTTTTGGCATGTTGATCATTGCAGCGGCCCAGCCAACCTGCAATTCCTGGGACGAGCAGATTCATTTCCGGGATTCTTATCGAATTGCCAGCGGGCATAATGTAGAATGGACAGAAGCCGGACTTAACATTATGAACCGCATTAATCCAAAATGTAATACAAAGGAAGAATATAAACTTCTGAAAGCATATATGGATGAACATGGCACGGAAGTTGTTATGAAAGAGACACAGGAAACGTCAGGAATTTCTTATGATAAAATTGCATATATCCCGATGGCAGTTTTTCTGTTTATCGGAAAGAATTTGAAACTTCCATTTTCGGCAGTGTTTGCACTTGGAAAATTCGGCAATCTTCTGATGTATGTGATTGTGATGTTTTGGGCGATTCGCCTTGCAAAGAGCAGAAAATTACTGCTGGCGTTTGTAGCGATGCTTCCGACGCCGCTGTTTCTGGCATCGTCTTATACGTATGACAGCGTTGTGTTCTCGTTCATTACACTGGGATGTGTCCTGTGGTCAAGAGAAGCATTTTTCCAGTCAACGAAGTATTATCATACAGCTTCTGTGATCGGAGCAATATTTATGATGTCCGTCGGATGCCTCTCAAAAGCAGTTTATATTCCACTGGTATTGCTGATGCTTCTGCTGCCGCAGTTTTATAAAAAGAATAAAAAAGAAAAAATCTTATTCCTGATCGGAATCGGAGTATTATTCCTGGTAGTTATGGCAACGTTTGTATTACCGGTTATTTCCAATACAGTGTCAGGGAATATTGCTTATGGCGGCGATTCACGAGGCGGAGATACCAGCGTTGTAAGACAGCTGGTATCTATGGTAAAACATCCGCTGGCAAGTATCCGGCTTATGTTCGGAAGTATTTTCCAGCTGGACAATTTCCGAAATCTGGGTAATATAGATTCCGATAATTATTTCTTCGGAAATCTGATGTTTTTAAATTATGCATCAAGGGGAACACTTGCAGATAAATGGAGTATCCTGTTGCTTCCGATGCTGACCCTGCTGGTTTTTCAGAAAGAAAAGGGCAGCAGCAGACTGGCAAATTGTGAAATATGGAAACGAATCCTGATGTGGGGCATTTTTCTGATCACGGTAATGCTGATCTGGAGTGCAATGTATTTAAGTTTTACGCCGGTAGGAGAGGCAAGTATCGCCGGTGTGCAGGCAAGATATTATCTGCCGCTTATTTATCTTGGAGCATTATTGCTTTCAAATTCAAAGATAAAAGTAGAAATCAGTAAATACGGACTGGCAAAACTATCATTTATTGTTGCAAATATACTGCAAATTGCAGCGGTATGGGAATTATTGCTGCAGGGAAGATTAATATAGGGGAATAGAATGACAAAAAGAAATGATCATACGTTTGCAATTTGTGCATACAAAGAAAGTCCATATTTAGAGGAATGCATACTTTCTCTAAAAAATCAGACGGTCAAAAGCAATATCATAATGGCTACTTCAACGCCGAATGAATGGATACAGGGACTGGCAGAGAAATATGAGATTCCGCTGTACATCAATACAGGTGAAGGCGGGATTGCCCAGGACTGGAATTTTGCATACAGACAGGCAAAAACAGACTATATCACGATCGCCCATCAGGATGATATCTATGAACCGAATTATTTGAAAATGATTTTCGGAGAACTGAAAAAAGGTAAAGATCCGATTGTTGTGTTTACCGATTATGGTGAACTCAGAGATGGAGAAAAAGTTCAGAAATCAACGCTGCTCACGATCAAACGTATTCTGCTGCTGCCGATGCGAGTTCAGGGATTCCAGAATGTGCGATTTTTTAAACGCCTTTTTCTGAGGTTCGGCAATCCGGTCTGCTGTCCGGCGACAACTTACATCAGGAAAAAATTTAAGGGGGATCCGTTTGAAGTAAGATTCTCAAGCAACGTAGACTGGATGATGCTGGAGAAGCAGTCCAGAGAAGAGGGATCTTTCTGTTATATATCAGACATAGGTATGTATCATCGTATTCATGAAAAATCAACAACGACAGAAATCATTCATGGAGATATCCGCTGGAGAGAAGACTACGAAATGTTTCGAAAATTCTGGCCGGCATGGGTTGCAAAACCGCTTGTCAGGGTTTATCGTTTAAGTGAGAAATCAAATAACATACAACAGAGGGAAGAGAAATGAAGGTATTAGTGATTATTCCGGCATATAATGAAGAATTAAATATCAAAAAAGTAGTGTCTAATTTGATCGATCATTATCCACAGTATAACTATGTAGTTGTAAACGATGGTTCCGCAGACAGCACATCGCAGATCTGTCACCAGGAAGGCTACAATATCATAGACCTGCCGGTCAATCTTGGACTTGCAGGAGCTTTCCAGACAGGACTGAAATATGCAGATCAGGAAGGTTATGACTGTGCGATCCAGTTTGATGCGGACGGGCAGCACAGACCGGAATATATCGAAGATCTTTTAAAAGAAATTGAAAACGGATATGATATTGTGATCGGTTCCCGTTTTGTGACGGAGAAAAAACCATTCTCGATGCGAATGTTAGGAAATCGTATGATCGAAAGAGCAATCAAATTTTCAACCGGGAAGGTACTGACCGATCCTACTTCCGGAATGCGTATGTACAGTAAGAAGATCATTCACGAATTTGCATCCAATATCAACTACGGACCAGAGCCGGATACCATTTCATTCATGATCAAACAGGGAGCTTCCGTTAAGGATGTGCAGGTGAAAATGGATGAAAGAACTGCAGGAGAAAGTTATCTGAATCTGACAAGATCGATCGCCTATATGCTCAGAATGATGCTTTCGATTCTGTTTATCCAGAATTTCAGAAAACGCAGAAAAGCAGACTAAGAAGGGAGTCAATATGTCGATCTATTTAAGAATTATTCTGGTTGTCATATCCATGCTCAGTATGATGAACGTTATGAAGAGAGTGAGAAGATTCAAACTGCAGATAGAAAACTCTATTTTTTGGATCATTTTTTCACTGCTGCTGATACTGGTGGCAGTCTTCCCGGATCCGATGTTCTGGCTTGCAGACCTTTTGGGCATCCAGTCTCCAGCAAATATGGTATTTCTCTTTGTTATCTTTATCCTTTTAATTAAGACATTTAATCTGACACTTGAAATTTCACAGCTTCAGTACAAAATACAGGAGCTGGTACAGAAAATAGCATTAGATGAAAATAAAAAGAACAAAGAAGCGGACAAGGAGGAAAAATGAGCAAAGTATCTGTGATTGTTCCGGTTTATAATGTAGAGCAATATATAAAACGATGCCTGAAAAGTATTCTGGATCAGAGCTGGCAGGATTTTGAGATTTTATGTGTGGATGACTGTGGTCAGGATCAGAGCATTTCTATTATAGAGCAGATGCAGAAAGAATATCCGCAGAAAATAAAAATATTATACGGGGAACAAAACATGGGCCTGGGTGCTGCAAGAGATCGAGGAATGAAGGCGGCATCCGGGGAATACATTGCCTTTATTGATAGTGATGATTATCTGAAACGAAATTTTCTGGAAACTTATATGCATGCAGCACAGAAAAAAGATGCAGATATCATTGTTGGCGGTTATATCCGTGATGTAAACGGAAAGTTATCGGAAACACCGATCGATGTCAACGATGATACATTTGTATGGATGAATGTCAGTGCCTGCACAAAAGTATATAAGAGAAAATTTCTGGAAGATAATCATCTGTCTTTTTATGGAGTAAGACGCTACGAAGATGAAGGATTTATGTATCGATGTCTGGCATGTCATCCGGTTGTTGAACTTATGGCATATTCCGGTTACTATTACTATATGAATAGCGAGTCTATTACCAGGAGCAGCAAGAGCGACCGAACCGGTATCGTAAAAGAATATTTTCAGACAGTGAACAAACTGGCTGATACCGTAAAGTGTGACAGAGAGACTCAGCCATTGTTAAATTATTGCCTGGTATCCGGACTGACGGCAAATATGCTTTATAATGGTCAGGGATGCGGCGGAAAAAAAATGAAAGAATTATATATTCAGTATAATAAACTGCTCAATAAAATAGACAGAGATATCTGCAAAAACAAATACATTGCATTGAAGTATTTAAAATCAGAACCGGCAAAAAAGAGATATACAACATGGCTGATCTTAAGACTGAGAAAAATCGGACTGGACAGGCTGCTGTTTTTTCTGGTAAGCAGGATCTGATAAAAGTAAAGCTGAAACAATGAGAGGAATTATCAGATGAAAAATAAAAAATTAAGCTCTGAAGAAATCAAACAAATAGAACTGAACCTGTTATTAAAACTGGATGAGATATGTAAAAAATACAAGCTCAGATATTACCTGTGCGGAGGAACACTTCTTGGTGCAGTCCGTCATAAAGGTTTCATTCCGTGGGATGATGATATCGATGTTCTGATGCCGCGTGAAGATTTTGAGAAGCTTTTGAGACTGGAAAAAAAGCAGAAACAAGATGCGGTGGAAAAGATTGTTTCCTGGAAATCTGGTAATTCTATCTATCCGTTTATCAAACTGATCAATACGAATACGGTACTGAAAGAAAAGTATCTTTCTGAAGAATTTACAACGGGTATCTGGATCGATATTTTTCCACTGGATGGTATGCCGGATGACGAAAAAATTATCGCAAAGAAATTTAAGAAAATTAAATTTTATAAGACTATACTACTGACGGCTTACAGCGAAATGGGAAAAGGAGCTACCTGGTATGCGGCACTTGCAAAGCGAGTCCTGATCCCGATCTGCAAACATCTCAACACGGAAAAACTCTGCAATAAATTAAATGCGATATCAAAAGAGTATCCGATCGACAAGTCGCCGTATGTGGGCGGTTTTCTGTGGGGGTATGGACCGCAGGAGAAAATGCCGAAAGAATTTTTAGAGCCGGTGGAAGTAGAATTTGAAGGACATATGTTTCCGGCACCAAAATGCTGGGATTTCTATCTGACACAACTGTACGGAGATTATATGCAGCTTCCTCCGGAAAATAAGAGGATATCGCATGATTTCAATGTTTATATGAAGGAGAATAAAGAATAATGAATATCGGACTGATCTTTGCCGGAGGTTCCGGAGTGAGGATGAATACAAAAGGTCTGCCAAAGCAGTTCCTTGAGATGAACGGAAAAGCAATCATCATTCATACGATCGAGCATTTTGAAAAATGTAAAGCGATTGATGCAATCGTGATTGTATGTCTGAAAGACTATATTGAATATCTGGAAGATCTTCTGGACCGGGATCGTATCACAAAGGTAAAGAAAATTGTGCCGGGCGGTTCCTGCGGTCAGGAATCCATCTATCATGGACTTTGTGCAGCAGAAGAGATTTCAGAGAATGAAGATGACATCATTCTGATCCATGATGGAGTACGTCCCCTGATATCCGGAAAATTAATCCATGACAATATCAATATGGTAAAAGAAAAGGGAAATGCGATCACGGTAACACCGGCAACAGAGACGATCATTCAGGTTGGCGGTGAACAGGAGATTACGAATATCATCGACCGCAAAAGCTGTTATACAGCAAAAGCACCGCAGAGTTTTTACCTGAAAGATATTCTTGATGTGCATCGTCAGGCGATAAAAGAAAATAAAACTGACAGGATTGATTCTGCAAGTCTGATGAAAGAATTTGGCCATACTCTTCACACACTCGAAGGTCCGACCGAAAATATCAAGATTACAAATCCATCTGATTTTTATATTTTCCGTGCCATTTTGGAAGCAAAGGAAAACTCACAGATCTTTGGATTATAGACTATGGGAGACAGAAATATGCCAGATATTAAAATCAGTATAATTGTTCCGGTATATAATTCGGAGAAATATTTGCCGGAAACGGCACAGAGCATTTTAAAACAGTCTTTTTCGGATTTTGAATTAATCCTTGTGGATGATGGATCAAAAGATGGAAGCGGAAAAATATGCGATCAGCTTGCAGCGAAAGATACCAGAATAAAAGTTATCCATAAGACAAACGGCGGGATCTGTTCTGCACGAAATGCAGGATTAAAAGAAGCGGCCGGAGAATACATTGCATTTTGTGATAATGATGACATCTATCTGCCGGGACTTTTAGAAGATAATTATGCACTTGCAAAAAAATATGATGCAGATGTGGTGCGTTATTCCAGAAGTTATCGCACGGTCAAAGACGGCAAAGTGATCGCAGAAGAAAAGACTTCTTTTAAAGCAGGTGTATACAGCAGTTCACAGTTTGCTGCAAATTTTGATCAGATCAACAAAGCCGGAGAAGGAATCTGGGCCGGTATTTACCGGAGAGCTTTTTTACAGAAAAATCAGATTGATTTTGATGAAACCATGAAGTTTGGATATGAAGATCTGGATTTTATAACGAAAATATATCTGTGCAGCCCAAGTGTTGTACTGAATCCGAAGACTTACTATGTGTGGATCATGCGATATGCACACAGTACAAGCGGAAAGACAGACATTAACAATATCACTTCGCTGATGAAGTGTCTGGAAAATAAAAGCAGACTGGTAACACAGACCGGTATTGAAACACAGATTCCGGCATTTTGGGTGGAAGAGCTTTCCAGAAGAATTTATACGATCGTGCGTTATGTAAGCCCGAAAAAAGTAAAAATGCCGTTTGGAAAAAGAATCGAGCTTTTAAAATATTTCCGCACAGCAGCAGTATTTCAGCAACCGACAGATAAAAAGAAAACGAAAGCATTTAAGAAGCAGTCGAAGCCAGGCTGGCTGATCTGGTACTTATTTGATAAGAAGCATTACTGGCTGTTATACTTTCTGGTAACAGGCAAACAAAGGCTGTCAGAGAAATAAGGAGCAGGGAACATGAAAGAAAAGTCAATCAAATTAAACGCAGTGCTCAATGTTATGAAAACGGTATTGTCTCTGGTATTTCCACTGATCACATTTCCGTATATCACACGAGTACTTCAGGTAAATGCGATTGGAAAATACGATTTTTCCGTATCGGTTATCAGCTACTTTTCTCTGATCGCAGCTCTTGGCATCACCACTTATGCAGTAAGAGAAGGAACAAAATACCGGGGCGATCAGGAAAAAATGAATCAGTTCGCAAGCGAGATTTTTTCTATCAATCTTTATGCAACGATCGTATCGTATATCCTGTTGTTTTTGGCACTTATGTTTGTAGACAAGCTGAAGAGCTATAATATCGTGATCGGGATCCTCAGCCTGGAAATTCTGCTGGCAACGCTGAGCGTTGTCTGGATTTATAATATATATGAAGATTTTGGTTATATTACGTTTGTTACGTTTATTCTTCAGTTCGTATCTATCATCCTGATGCTGCTGTTTGTACACAGTGCAGATGACCTTTACAAGTATGTTATTATTTCCGTTATTTCAAGCAGCGGTTCCGGATTATTTATGTTTTTCCACGCAAGGAAATATGTGCAGCTGCATCTGGTAAAAAAGCCGCCGCTGAAACATTTAAAACCGATTATGATCGTGTTTTCGACAACGATTGCAGCTACCATTTATATCAGCTCAGACACAACAATTCTTGGATGGCTGACAGATGATTACCACGTTGGAATTTACGGAACAGCGGCCAAAATATATAAGATTGTAAAACAGGTTCTTAATGCAGTCGTGGCAGTTGTTATTCCAAGATTCGCATTTTATATTGGAACACAGGAAAAAGATAAGATATTACAGCTGGGAAGAAAACTGATCGATTATATGGTAGCAATCTGCTGTCCGGCGATGGTGGGACTGTTTTGTCTGAGTAAGCCAATTGTAGAAGAGTTTGCCGGAGCATCTTTCAGCGAAGCCTATATCCCGCTGCAGCTGCTCAGCATTGCCCTTGTCTTTGCTGTCTTTGCAAACTTTTTTTCCAACTGTGTGTTGATTTCTTACAAAAAAGAAAAAATTGTTATGTTTGCGACAATCCTCAGTGCAGTGATAAATATTGTACTGAATTTTATCCTGATTCCAAGATATCAGGAAAGTGCAGCGGCTTTTACGACGATTATCGCAGAAGTATGTGTATGTGTAATATCCGCATACGAGTCAAGAAAAATCATAAAGATCAATTGCACAGCAAGAAATCTGATCTCAACGATCATTGGCTGTGTGGGGATTGTGATCTGCTGTATGCTGGCTGCAAAAGTTATTGAAAATCAGATTTATCTGATTCTTGTATCGGTGATCGTATCGGGACTGGTTTATGCAGTTGTTTTGATTCTGATGAAGAATACAGTTATCACAGATGTTTTGGAGCGTTTTGTCAGAGGAGCAAGAGGCTAAGGGAGAGGAAAAATGCAGGGAAAAAGAAATTCAACAATGGACATTGTAAAGGCGATAGGTATCATTTCTATTGTGATGGGACATTGCTGCTATTCAATCATGATACCAGCCTTGAACGTCAGTGTGGGAGAATTTGTATACAGTTATCATTTAATGGTGTTCTTTTTTGTGGCGGGATTTTTTTACAAAAGAGAATACCATGAGCACCCGGAACAGTATATCGGCAAGCGGCTTTTGAAGCTTGGCGGTATGCTGTTTCTTTATAATACCGTGTTTACGCTGTTACATAACACACTGGTGTCGGTCAAAATGATCAGCAGCACCGAACATTACAGCATCAGCAAAATGGTATCCTGCATCGTACAGAGCCTGCTGATGAAATACACCGAAGAATTGCTGGGAGCCTGCTGGTTCCTGCCAATGTTTTTTATCGGAACAGCATTGTTTGCGATTGCATTCAGCAAAGCAGAAAAAAGTAAAAAACCGGAATATTGGCATAAGATCATCTGTATTCTGTTTGCTGCTGTTGCATTATATGCAAACAGTCGGGAGCTGACCTGGGAATACTGGATACAGACTTCAATTCTGGCGGTTCCGATTATGTACATTGGTTACTTTGCAAAACAGAAATGGGACAAACTCGACAAAGGGATTACCTGGTATGGAACTATTTTAAGTGCTGCCGTGATTCTTGGAATCTTAAATCGTATGCCGGGAAGTATTGAACTTTCGGTCAATCAGATCTTACATCCGGTACTTTTTTATCCGGTGACCTTGCTTGGTATTTATTTCTGTATTGGGCTTGCAAAAATACTTGGCAAAAATCCATATACAGAAAAATTTTTCTCACTGGTCGGAAAAGAAAGCTTTCACATTATGGCACTGCATTTTCTTGGATTTAAGATCGTGGATCGTGTTTATTCGTCAGTGTATGGCATTACAGATGCTGAAAAAATTGGAAAATTTCCACATTCAGATTACGGTCTGCACATCAGTTATGTGATTGCCGGAGTGCTCATTCCATTATGTCTGATTACATTACTGCGTAAAGCTCAAAAATATGGTCATTTTGTGAAAGAAATGTAAAACATGCTTTTCAAACAAAACAGAGGAGATTTTTACATTGACTTTTACATTTAGATAAATATACTATAAATTAGGAATAAAAATCGTGCTGCTTGGTAAAAGTAACCAGAGCAGCATCGCAGTGCTAAATTGCATTGCAGCATGAGGAGGAAATAAATGAAAAAAAGAATGCATAAACTTTGCACCATTTTGACAGCATCCGCTTTACTTGCAATGTCTGTCACAGTATATGCAGCAGAAGGGGATAATACAGAGGCTGGATTTCAGCCTGCAGAAGAAGGGACTGTACAGTCTGCGGATACCGAGCAGACACAGGAGACAGCTTCAGAGCAGACAGAAGAGAAAGATCCGGAAGAAAACGGATTAGATTCTTTTGTTTATATAAGAGAAAAAGAAGATAAAACAACCGAAAAAGCAAAAGTAAAAAAAGTAACGATCGAAGAATTAAAAGAAGAAATCGATGCAAATCAGGTGCCGGAACTGGCAGCGGTTGTTTTTCAATTTTCAGATGAAGAGTTTGAGACAGAGGCACTGACGGAGAATACAACTGAATTTAAAACAGAAACTCAGTCAGAAACGACAGAATCTGAAAGTGAAACAGCAACGGAAACAGAGACAGAATCCGAGACAGACAAAGATTCAGAAATCGAGAAATATCCAACCGTAGAACTGAGTGATATGCAGAAAGATATGGTCTATGAGGTAGCAGAGCTTGTTCCACAGACGGTTGTGATCTTCAACCAGTGTGAGCTGGAAAATAATCTGGTGTTTACAGACTGCAAGGAAGTGAAGGCAGTTACCGTTCTGAAAGCAGACACAGAGAAAGAACTGAAAAAAGCAATCCAGAAATACGACCTGGAAAAAGAATATGCAGATTATCTTAAACTCCAGAGTGAAAAGAAATCTGCGTCAAAAGGACAGGCACGTACGACAAGTACATCAAGTTCAGGCAAAAGCCTTGCAGTGCCACAGACGTCCACTCAGAAAGAGAGTCAGACTTCCACTACACCGTCAAACCGTGTGGCAGGAAGCAGTTCAACATCGGGAAGCAGTTCTTCTTCAGGAAGCTCTGCTTATGGATCATCCGGCAGCTCCACATCAGGAAGCAGTTCGACATCCGGAACAACAACCGGACAGAAGGACGTTACATTCAAATTTGAGCCGGATGAGGTATACAGCGGAGAAGAGAGCATTTCAGCAACTTACAGCGTATCCAGCACAAAAGAGATTACATATGGAAAAGTAACGATTAACTATGATACCAATGCGATGAAATACGATGATTCCAATGCGGAGGACAGCGACGCACTGGAAGGTATGACGATCAAAGTTATCAAGCCGACAGACAGTGCTGGAACGGAAGGTAAGATTGTGATTGAATTTTCATCAACAACACCGAAAAAGCTGAAAGGAACTCTGGTAGATCTCTGGTTCAATCTGACAGGCAATGCAACAACCGGTCAGCAGTTCAATATCAGCATGACCGTAGATGAATTACGAAATGGATCGACCAATCTGACATCTGAAGTGGAGACAGCAAGTATGGTAGCACAGCCGGATGACGATGAAGAGACGGAAACGGAGACACCTTCTACAACCGCCACACCGTCCACAACGGCATCAACAAGCGCATCGCCTTCCACACTGACATCAGGTTCGAGTTCCACGACGACAACACAGAACGCACCAAAGACAGGCGATACAACCAATATCCCGGCTATGGTTCTTCTGATGGCAGGTTCGGCAGCAGTATATATCAAAGCAAGAAAGAGAGTATAGCAATAAATGTATAGACGAAACATAGCAGCGGCAGCAGCCGTCCTGTTTCTTTCTTCAGCCGTTGGCATTTCTGCCTATGCAGCACCACAAAAAGACAACAGTGCGACAGAGGCAGAGACAGAAACTGAAACGGAAACTGAGACACAGACGGAAACCGAAACCGAGACAGAAACTCAGGAAACCGAAGCAGCGACAGAGCGAGAAGCAGGTTTTGTATCCATAGAAGAGATGCCGTTTGAAATCGAAACGGAAACTGAGACAGAAAGCAGCGATCAGACTGAGACAGAAACGGAAACAGAAACAGAGCAGAAAATAGAGTCACCAAAAGTAGAACAGACTTTTCGTTTCTTTCAGGTAGAAAAGAAATATGCTGTATCAAAAAGAGATGATGTTTATCTCTATGAAAAGAAAAATACAAAATCCGATAAAGTAGGAAAGATCAATGCACTTGGCGTATTGCATATTCTGGAAGAAGACGACGATGGCGAATGGTATTATGTAGAATCCGGAAAAGCCAGAGGCTTCATA
Organism: Hominisplanchenecus sp.; assembly: GCF_046967715.1. Taxonomy (NCBI): domain Bacteria; kingdom Bacillati; phylum Bacillota; class Clostridia; order Lachnospirales; family Lachnospiraceae; genus Hominisplanchenecus; species Hominisplanchenecus sp. The sequence goes on along the minus strand of NZ_JBKVNQ010000010.1, from coordinate 2,043 downwards.
AAAGCAAAATATGTATGGGCAGACGAAAAAGCGGAACGTTATGTAAAGCATAAAAAAGAAAAGAATATAGAGACAGCCGAAGTTCTCAAAGAAGCTTATGAAAATAAGGCGTTTCTGCATACACAGACAACTGCATACAAAGCAGTAGCCAAAAAGAAATACGCCCTGACAAAAAAGAGAATCAAGATCTATGATTCTATTCCGCAGGAAGAAACTAAGAACAATAAAAAGGAAGAAACAGAAAAAGAAACGCAGGAAAGTACTGCCTCAGAAAGTGAAAAACAGAGCAGCAGTGTGACAGAGGGCGAAACGCAGGATAATTCTGCGAAAGAGAGCGAAACGCCGGACAGTGCTTCCGGGGAAAGTGAAACACAGGAATCCGAGAAAAAGAAAAGCACAGATCGGAAATCGGAGAAGAGTGAAGATACAGAAAAGGACCAGGAGCCGGAGGTAGTAGGTACACTGGAAAAAGGCGGACTGTGTTATATTCTGGATGATGAGGATCAGGAATGGAGTTATGTAGAATCAGATGATGTCAGGGGATTTGTACAGACAAAGCAGCTCGAAACCGGGAAAAAAGTGAAAAAAGAGATCGAAGAAAAAGGCGAGGATACTTATGCCCTTGCTAAAGCAAAAGTAAAACCGGAAGACAACAAAGCCTGCTATTACACGGTAACTTCCGTAAAAGAAGCTTCTGTATCAGGACTGATCCGCACCTCTATGTTAGAATATGCGAAGCAGTTCCTGGGTAATCCTTATGTATGGGGAGGTACCAGTCTGACAAAAGGGGCAGACTGCTCCGGTTTTGTACAGAGCATTTATGCAGAATTTGGTTACAGCATTCCGCGTGTGGCGGAAGACCAGGCAGAATGTGCCACCAAAATACCGGTAGAAGATGCATTGCCGGGCGATCTGATCTTTTATCAGAGATCGGATGGCTATATTTATCATGTAGTTATGAGTACTGGTGACGGCGGAACGATCGAGGCACACAGCAGTGCCACGGGCATTATAGAAAGCACTGTAAATGAAAACGATGCAGTATGGGCAGTCCGTATTATTTCAAATGAGGATACAGACATACTGGATGCATTGAAGAAAAAGGATATGGCAGCAGATTACTATGATAATGCTGTTATAGCGAAGAACACAGAATATGGTTCATACCTTGGCAAATTTAAGCTGACAGCATATTGCAGCTGTCCGATCTGTTGCGGAGTCTGGTCAGGCGGACCTACGGCGAGCGGAGCAATGCCGACGATCGATCATACGGTAGCTATGGCAGGACTGCCATTTGGAACCGAATTGATCATCAATGGACAGGTCTATACAGTAGAAGATCTGGGAACGCCATATGGACATGTAGATATCTATATGAATAACCATCAGGCGGCACTGCAGTTTGGTGTTCAGTACAGTGATGTGTATCTGAAAAAATAAAGAAGAATAAATATTTGATATGGGCAATTTCTTATTATATTCAAGAAGGAATTGTCCATATTTTTATGTCAGATGTGAGATGACTTCGGCAGGTGCTTCTCTGCGTTCAAATGAGGATACAGACATACTGGATGCATGGAAGAAGAATAGGTGAGTTGAAAAAAGTAAATTTCACTTTGCAAGTGAACCCTGAAAAAATAAATAAAGAAAAAGCAAAAAATCAGTTGACATTTCAAAATGAATTTATTATAATAAATGAGCGTCACAGAGATGTGAGCACAATATCAGACGAATTGCTGATTCAGGAGAAGTACTCAAGTGGCTGAAGAGGCGCCCCTGCTAAGGGTGTAGACCGTTTACGCGGTGCGAGGGTTCAAATCCCTCCTTCTCCGTTCAACATTCTAAGATATTTTTTTATGCCCTTAATTCTTTGAAAAACAACTTGAGAAAAATAAATCAAAAAAGTTGTTGACAAAAAGAAAGAGAAGTGGTAAGATATCAAACGTTGCGGCGGAAACGCAGAAACAACGGAGCCTGCGAGATACAGCCAGTCAGGGAATCATCCAGACGATCCGGGGACGGAATCAAAAAGATGAAAAAAGT